>JAYVHJ010000202.1:0-13213 GCA_043771315.1 Raineyaceae bacterium | reverse complement strand
TAATCAATAGATTAAAAATATTTAAGTTTTTTTAAAATTCATTTTGCCGTCTGCTTTAGCGGACGGCAAAGAGAATTTCAAGTGCTTGATTTTGAGCTTTTAATATTATTTTATTCTGTTCACTTACTTAAATTTGCCAAATTAAGAATCATTACTGATAATCAAAATTCATTTTGTGTTTGCTTTAGCTATTTTGCCGTCTGCTTTAGCTGACGGTGCAGAGAACTTTGAGTGCTTAAATTTCCTGCTCAAATTCCAAATCATATTTTGCTAAAAAATTATCCATTTCAGCTGTAAAAGGTGTTTTAGAATGATGTTCTTCTTGATTATTGATATATTCCCTTAGCTTTTCAAGATGGCTTTCACTTACTCCAACTGCCCAATAATCATCTTGCCACGCAAAATAATTAGTTGTTAGTTCATTTTTATTTATCCAATTAGAAGATTCTCCTTTGATAAGTTGTGCTACTTTGCTGATGGTCTGCGTATTATCAAGTGCTATTAAGCAATGCACGTGGTCTGCATATCCATTTACGCAGTCCAATTTTATCTTTTTTTGCAAAGCATTTTCTTTGATATGCTGAAAAACTACTTTTCTCAAATCAATTGTATCTAAAAACTGTTCTCTTTTCTTTGTTGAAAATACCAAATGCACATAAATTCTTACCCAACTCATTTGATTATGCTTTTAATTTCTAATGTGTATAAATCATTCCAATTTAAGTTAATATTTTAAAATCATTTCACCCATTTTTTAAATTTCTCTTGTGTTTCTAATAGGTTACTTTTTTTGGTTAAAAGTGTCATTTCGCACCAGATACCAAAGTTTTGAGTTTGTATTTTTAGTGCTAATTGTTCTATTAGACGCATTATTTCGTTGGTTTCATCATAATTATATTGAATATTTATAGGCAAAACTACGGTTTTCTCAATGATTTCAGCGGTTTCCAGCGCATTTGCAGAAGCCGTTTTGTAGGCACTTATAAGACCACTTACGCCCAGTTTTGTACCTCCAAAATACCTAACCACTACTACAAGCGTATCAGTAAGATTTTTGGAACGGATTTGTCCCAAAATAGGCGTTCCTGCGCTATGGCTAGGCTCACCGTCATCATTGGCACGATATTTTTCTTGATTTGCACCCAAAATATAAGCAAAACAATGATGTGAAGCATCAAAATAGCTTTTTTTAAGTATTTCTAAACATTGTTTTACTTCCTGCTCCGTTTCCACAGGATAAGAAAACGCCATAAATTTACTTCCTTTCTCTTTGTAAAGGCTTTGCGTGGGTGCAGAAATAGTCAAAAAAGTATCCAAAATAAACAGAGAATTAGTATTTGGTGGCAAATATACAGATATTTGTTTTATATTTGTAATAAATTCACCCACTAACTTTTATGTACTTTTCCGTAGCCTATCCTAAGGGTTCTTAGCCACAAAAAATGAAAATAGCTATTTTACTGAATACTTCTTGGAATATTTATAACTTTCGGGCAGGGCTGATAAAGCGCTTTTTAGCGCAAAAACACGAAATTATTTGCCTTGCGCCAAAAGATGATTATTCTCATTTGCTGGTAGAAATGGGCTGTACCTTCATAGAAACGCCATTAGATAATAAAGGTATCAACCCTTTGAATGATTTGAAATACTGTTTTTCCCTTTGGAAAATCTTGCGAAAAACACGTCCTGATATTATCTTTGCTTATACCATAAAACCCAATATTTATGGGAATTTTGTTGCAAAAATGCTTGATATTCCTGTTGTGAGCAATGTTTCTGGGCTTGGAACGGTTTTTATTCGTGAAAATTTCTCTGCTAAAATAGCGCATTTTTTGTATAAAATGGCTTTTAAGTTTCCGCAAAAAATATTTTTTCAGAATGAAGATGATTTACAGATTTTTTTGGATAAAAAACTACTCAAAAAATCAAAAACCGACCTTCTTGCAGGTTCTGGCATCAATTTAGAAGAATTTCCTTTCAATATTTTACCCCAAAATAATACTTTTACGTTCTTACTCATTGCTCGTTTGATTTATGATAAAGGCATTTTGGAGTATATTGATGCTGTTCGTATTATAAAAAAACAGCAAGAAAACCACCAAAATAATATCCAAATAAAATTCCAATTATTAGGTAAAATAGACACACAAAATGCGCTCAACATCACCCAAACGCAGGTAGATGCGTGGGTAGCAGAGGGTTTGATAGAATATTTGGGAGAAACAAGTAATGTAAAACCCTTTATTATTGTTGCTGATTGCGTGGTTTTGCCTTCGTACCGTGAGGGAACACCACGTACACTTTTAGAGGCGGCAGCCATTGGCAGACCAATAGTTACAACAAATGTGGCAGGTTGCAAAGAAGTGGTTGAAAATGAATTAAATGGCTTTTTGTGTGAACCAAAAAACGCACAAGATTTAGCAGATAAAATGACAAAAATACTATTTTTGTCTACAGAAAAACGCCAAGAAATGGCACATAATGGTAGAAAAAAGGTAGTGCAACAATTTGATGAAAAACTTGTAATAACTAAATACCAAAAAGAAGTTATGAGTTATAAATTATGAGTTAAAATACATTGTACTTTGCATTTAACTCATAACTTATAATTCATAATTCACAACTCAAAGTGTCAAATTCGTATTTTCAGTTCAAAAAATTTAGGATAGAGCAGGGGCAAACCGCAATGAAAGTCTGTACAGAGGCTTGTATTTTTGGTGCTTGTATTGATATTTCTAACATTTCAAAACTACAAAAAACCACAAAAATACTGGATATTGGTGCTGGAACAGGTATTTTGTCGTTGATGTTGGCGCAACGCATTACACAAGACAATGAAAATCAAATACTTATAGATGCAGTTGAGCTTGAAGAAAAAGCATTTTTGCAAGCACAAGAAAATATCAAAAATAGTATTTTTTCTGATAAAATAACTGCTTTCAATGTTTCTATTCAAGATTTTGCTGGGAATAATACACAAAAATATGATTTGATTGTGTCAAATCCACCATTTTTTAGTAATCATCTTTTATCAAAAACAACCAATAAAAACCTTGCATTACACACAAATACACTTTCTTTTGATGATTTGGCAAAGGCAGGAGCACAATTATTACACGAAAACGGCACTTTTGAAATATTACTTCCAGCCTACGAAATGAGCCTTTTTGAGCAAATAGCTAACAAATATAATCTTCAAATCATCAAAAACTTAAATGTTTTTAACACAGAAAAACACCTAAAAGATAATAAAGTTTTTAGAAAAATATGTACTTTGAAATTCAATGTAAATGTTTTAGATAAAAAGGTTATTTTAGAAGAAAGTTTAGTTATAAAATCAGAAGAAAATACTTATACAGATAGTTTTAAAGCACTTTTGAAAGACTTTTATTTACATTTGTAAATCTTTGTATTTCTAGGCTTTGACAATTTTAAGCAATTTTTTGCGTATTGGCGTAGCCTCTATTTGTACGTTATCTCGCATATCAAAAGCATAATATTGCGTATAATTTGTTCTATAACGAACATCATTGACATACAAAGCATAATATCCACCTTTCCCCGCTCGCTTTTTGGTAATAGTGCCATTTATAATGTCTTTAATGCCATTTTTAATATCCTGCTGAATTTTCTCTTGGTTTTGGGTAGTGGTAAAATACCCAAAACCTAAGATAATGAGACAACATACTGCAATCAAATCCACATAAGGGATATATACAAAAAATTGAAATACAATAAAAGCTGCTGTAAGGATTGCACTTATTTTCAGACTAAGCGTACCATCTTTAATGGTTTTCTCTAAAAAAGCAATATTTTCTGATGTCAGGTTTTCTTGTTTATTCATCTTAATAAGGGCTAATTTATCTTTAATTTAGTTACTTTTCTCAATTTTGATAATTTTAAGCAATTTTTTGCGTATTGGTGTAACTTCTATTTGGACATTATCTTTTGTGCTAAAAGTATTATATTGCTGATACGTTGCTAAATAACGAATATTATCAATATAAAAAGCATACCAACCTTTTCCACTTCTTTTTTTGGTAATAATACCATTTATTACGTCTTTAAAACCGTTTTTAATATCTTGTTTTATTTTATCTTGGTTTTGGGTCGTAATAAAATAGGCAATTACAGAGAAAATAACAGAATTTAGAATAACAAAAGGTAATGACAAAATATCCATGTAAAATTGAAGTACAGTAAAACCTACTAGAATAGGTACAATTATTTTCATGCCTATTGTGCCATCTTTAATAGTTTTCTCTAAAAAAGCAATGTTTTCTAATGTAAGTTTTTCTTGCTTATTCACTATTGTTTCTCCATTTTAATAATGCTAATGACTAGCTTGCTAGTAGGCAAAATCTCCATTTTTACAAAATCTTTTTGCTCAAAACTATTATAGTCCTTTTCTTCTACTATATATTCTATTTCGTTGATATGTAAGGACATAAAGCGTCCTTTGATTTTCTTGTTGGTAATAAACCCTTCAAAAACTTCTTTAAAACCATTGATAATATCTTTTTGTATGTCTTCTTGTTGTTTCTTGAGCAGAAAACGAGCAACTCCATAGAAAATAAGCAATACAACTGCCACAGTAAGCGCAAAGAAACTTTTAAAATCTTCCTCAACGGCAATCACCATAAAGACAAACATTAGCATAAGAAATGCAAGAATCATTTTGTCTGCAAAATTATAAACAGAAATTTTTTTGTGTATGATTTGTAGATTTTCTGATGTAAGTTTTTCTTGACTATTCATTACATTATTGATTTTTGATAATAATTTTCTCATAATTGATAATTCGTAATTGAATTATTGTAGGATTTTTTTACTAAGTTCCAAAAACATTTTTTCTACATTTTCTCCTGTTTTTGCAGAAGAAAGAAAATCATATTTTAAATCTGCATCAAGCGTATTTACATCAATTAAATCAACTTTATTTCCTACTATAATTACTTGAGCTTTTGGCAAAAGTGTGGCTACGTATGCCAAATCTTCTTTCATTTTCTCAAAAGTGGAGGGTCTTGTAACATCAAAAACATAAATAATTCCGTGAGAACCAAGATAATACGCTTTATTTACTTTCTCTTGCGCCACTTCCCCTGCAATGTCCCAAATCAGTAATGTTAGTTGTGTATCTTCCTCTTCTGTGCTGTCAGCTGGAATATCAATGGTTTTTTTGTCTATTTTAACGCCAAGCGTGGTTAGGTAGTCTTCTGAAAATCTTTTATGAACAAAAGCATTAGTAAGCGAAGTTTTACCAACGCCAAAATTTCCAATTAAAATGACTTTTTTGCTTAATTGTTTCATCTAATTTATTTAATTTATTATTTAGTGTGTTAAGTGTATTATTAATATTGTAGTTTTCAAATTTATCAAAATGTTCTGTAAGAGCTTCTGATGCTGCTTTATTGTCTAGTTGGCTTCCTTGATTTTCTATTTTGGAGAGATAATTTTCGTCAAAAACTTTCAGATAATCAAGTACACGGTATTTGTAGGTAGAATCTACAACCCCTTTTAGAGCAGCCACAAGGTAATATTTGCGTGCATTGTAGAGGATAATTTTAAAAGTACCATATTCTATCATATCCAGTTCTCCATCTTGATAAAAAGCATCTTTTACAAAAGATTTTATAGCTGTAATCATACCTGCCACCATATCATTATCCACAGAATCATTGTGTGTATATTCTGCAAGCAACATTCCAGAATCTTGTTCTATCACATAAGCCTCTTCAACGCTGGGTTTGTTGGCATTTTTGAGTATTTGAGCATCTTGTTTGATACCAAAAATACTAAAAACTTGCCTTTTCATACTTTCTACAGAAAAAGTATTTTCAATTTGTTTATTGATGCCTTCTGAAAGTTTTTCTAATTCTATTTGCAAAAACTTAGTAATAAGTTTCCCCATAATAGGATAAAGGGCATCTATAATATCTGGTTGGGATTCTTTTATTTGTTTTTTGATAGCAGTCGTAACCATTTTCCCAGATTGTCCATCAAACTCCACCTTAAATTCCTCCACTTTTTTATCTACAACAGTATTTACCACAGGTGCAACCACTTGTGGAATATTAGCATTTGCTCTAATAAGTTCCTCTTTGATGCCTTCCAGTTGCTTTTCATAGATAGTCTTCAAACGCTGATTTTCTTGGCGCAAAGCTTCTTCAAACATTTCAAAAAAAATGTCTACTTTCTTACCATCATTTTTAATTTCTTGTTCCAAATGCTTGTAACTATATTTCTAATATCCTCAATATGTATAATCTTTGCCAAAAATAGCTAAAAAAAAGCTAAATGCAAAAAAAGCTATTAAATATTTGTAACTGTTTAGCTCATAAATAATGTATTTGTAGATACGCCACCGCAGTGCGTATCCACGTAGTGCAATGTATTTGTACCAAATCAATTATTATGCTTTTATTTACTTTCGTGTTGTTTTACGTGGATACGTAAGCGTAACGTTGCAGTAACGTATCTATAAACTTAAACAGTTACAAATATTTTAAATTAAAAAAATAACAATTAGCCTATTTAAAGAGTTTACAGTAAAACTATCTCAAAAAATATTTTATCTTATGAAAAAACCAATTTCAAAAATATTTTTAGCTTTTATTTTCTGTTTAGAATTTGGGAAAATACTAGCGCAGGGTTGCAGTAGTGCGGGTTTTTGTACAATGGGCGCACTCAAAGCTGACCAAAAATTTGGTATAGGGAAAAATATAAAACTTAATTATGTAGAAATAAGCCAACTGATGGCTTTTTCTGGTTTGGGTGAGACTATTAATGCCACTACTTTGGATATTTCTGTAGCAATTGGCGCAAAAAACCAATTGCAAATACGTCTGCCTTATGCGTGGGTTAATGGACCTCTTGCTAATACAAAAGCCTTTGGAGATGTGTATCTAAACTATTCCAGAAATCTTATCAAAACAGAAAAATATAGCCTTAATGCTATGATAGGCACGAAATTTCCACGTTTTACGACTGCGCTGGCTCGTGCAGATGGTTTGCCTTTGCCATTTTTTTACTCACCAAGTTTGGGAACGTATGATTTGGTTTTTGGGGCATCTGTCATCTCCAAAAAATGGTTGTTGGGTATTGGTTTTCAAAATCCTATTTACAAAGGCATCACTGACAATGGTTTTACGCCACTTGCTTACGAAAACACGCCTTTATACGAGCAGGCAAAACGCTATGATAGTTCTGTAAATATTCAAAGAGGAGCTGATATTATGCTACGTTTGGAGCGCAATTTTAGGTTTAGCAAATATAGTTTTTATGTCGGTTTAATGCCTGTTTGGAGGCTTAATCCTGATGAAATAACAGATAAAGATGCTAAAAGAGTGCAAGTACCAGGCTCTGACGGACTTGCAGCAACGGCACTTTTGGGTGGGCGTTATAACCTTGATATTCATTCATCTATCAAAATTTTGAGCGGCGTGAATATCCTCCAGCGCAAAGCAAATCCTGATGGACTTATGAAAACTTCTTTATTTTATTTGATGTATGAATGGCAATTTTAGAGATAAAATATTTTTTAGTGTTTTTGTCAAAAAAAATGTAATTTTGGGTACATAATTTCACTAAAAAAAATGAAAATAAAGATATTTATTATATTGTTGTGCGTTTTTTATTCTAACATTTTTGAAATAAAAGCACAAACAAACTCACAAATAGAAAACGCTACAAACAAGCAAGGATTTCGCCTAAAAATGCTTGCTTTGCACAATGGGGATAGTTTGCGTGTGTATGTACGCCTCCAAAACGACTTTAAAGACTGGCAACAAGTAGAAAATATTACCAAAAATTTTGCTTTTGAATATTATATAACACAAGACTACAGGTCTGCAAAACCTACATCAACAAAAATAATTCCGCATCAAATTACCAAAGAAGAGGATGGAATTAAGTTTTATTTCCAAATAGCACGCCAAAATATTGCTACAGCTATTCTGTTTTTTGAGATGATGAATATTTTGGATAATACAAAATATAACTTTGACCTAAAAATAAATTTTACAAATACTCGCCTGCGTGATGAATTTGCGGTTTTTCAGCAAAAAAGTGAGTTTCCTTGCTTTGACGGTTATGTTTTTCAAAATGAAATGTTTTCTATCAAAAATATTGCAAAAAAAGAAATACTGATTAGAAAGGTTTTTTATAAAGATACTGATATTCAAACAGATATGGCACTTGCGCCAATGAATTTGACTAAAAATTCTAATACCCCTAAAAAAGTAGAAGATATTTTTAATATTACCAAAACGAATGAAAATATTTTCTCTACAGAAAAAGGGCTATGTTTTTTCAAAAAAGATACAGCTGATTTTTATGGTTTGAGTGTAAGAATAGAAGATAAAAATTTCCCTAAAATAGCAGAAAAAACAGACTTGGTTGCTGCTTTAAGCTATATTTTGAAAAATAATGAAATAGAAAAATTTTCAGAAATTTTCAATAAAAAAGATAACAAAAAAGACGAGAAAAATGATAAAGAGACTAGTGTCAAGCAAGAATTAGATAAATTTTTCCTTATTTTGGCAGAGGGAAATGAAATAAATGCTAGAAATTTGATAAAACGTTATTATCAACGTGTGAAAGATGCTAATTTGACATTTTCAACGCATAAAGATGGCTGGAAGACTGATATGGGAATGATTTTTGTCCTACTCGGAACACCAACAGAAACCATTAAGGGCAAAGATGTAGTGCAATGGACTTACCTTAATCACCCTTCTTTTGCAAAAGCTATTTTTACGTTTTCTAAAAGGGCTAATGCCTATACAGACGAACATTACGTACTTGCACGTTATACTGAATATGCCACTATTTGGCAATTAGTGGTAGATAATTGGCGTAAATAAAGGGAGAGAATTAACCTTAAAGCTGATTTCATTTCAAAGCAAAAAATGCTACACAGGAATAAAAAAACGCTTGCAGTAATGCAAGCGTTTTTAATTTGTAATGAGCCCCAGGCCGGGATCGAACCAGCGACCTACTGATTACAAGTCAGTTGCTCTACCAGCTGAGCTACTAAGGCTTCTAACCTAAACTAAAGTCTTAGAATTTTTACTACTACTTCCGTTTAATGTGATGCAAAGGTAATACTTTTTTTTCTACTTGCAAATTTTTTTAATAAAAAAATCAGAAATAAATGAAATAAAATGCTAAATAATTGATTATCAATAAAATATTTTTTGTTTTTTTCGGATAATTTTTACAACGAAATGATTTTACACTCCGTTCTACGGTTGAGTTGGCGTGTTTTGTCTGTATCATTGGTGGCTATTGGCTTGGTCTTTCCATAACCTTTTGCTACCAAACGGACTTTCTCTATGCCTTTATCTTCCAAATATTTTACAACTGAATTCGCACGTCTGTTGGAAAGGTCAAGGTTTTTTTCGTCTGTACCAATGGCATCTGTGTGTCCACCAATTTCTACCTTAATTTTTTGATGCAATTTCATAAAACTATAAAGTCTTTCTAGTTCTGTCTTAGACTCTGGTCTAAGGAAATCCTTATCAAAATCATAAAAAACTTTCAAATTGATACTATTACCTATGGCAAGTCTATCAAGTGCTACATCAAGAATAATAGTTTGGTTTTCTTCTGAGAAAGGAATATTAAAATCTTCAGAATGAAATAAATAACCCTCTTTCGTTACTGTAATAAGGTAGTTTTTGCCAGATTTCATTACTGTTTCGTATTTTCCTAGCGGATTTTCTGAAACAAATTCCTCTTCTACTTTATTCTCCAACAAATCAACCAAAACTATATCTGAAATAAGTTTTTCATTCGTCTTTTTATCTGTAATAGTGCCTTTTAAGATAGTTATACCTCGTTTTTTTACTATTTCTTTCTTCTCAACAACAATATTTCCATTCACTTTAATAGGTGGCATTTGGATTTTGCGCAACTTTAATTCAGGCATTTTGACAGTATAAATATCCTTTTCACCAAAACCACCTTCTTTCCCAGATGAATAATAACCTGTACGGTTGTCTGCAGATAAAATAAAGTAAATGTCATCATCAGCTGTATTGATAGGCATACCCAAATTAACAGGTTTAGCCCATTTTGTAGCTGTTTTATCATTTTCATTAGTGATAGTTTGGGCAACAAAAATATCATAATCTCCCATACTATTATGCCCTTTGGAGCTAAAATAAAGGGTTTCATTGTCATGAATAAATGGACTATCTTCATCATATTCCGTATTGATTTCTGCACCTAAATTAACGGCAACACCCCAATTTCCTTTTTCATCAAGTGTACTTTTATAAATATCTAAGCCACCAAAACCACCAGGACGGTCACTGGAGAAGTAAATTGTCTTTGCATCAGGCGTAATGGATACAGAAGGCTCTCTATATTTTGTATTAATATTGTCGCCTAAGGATTTTGGAGAAGAAAACTCTGCTCCCTCACGTTTAGACACATAAATATCACCCATTCCACCCTTACCAGTTTTATAGACAAAAAGCTGCGTTCCATCATAAGAAAGTGCTATACAAGCGTCGTGAGTTGCAGAATTGATATTACGTCCAATAGAGCGTGGCACACTCCAAGTATAATTTTTGGTGATTGTATCTTCTGTTTTTTCAGTAATATAAATATCTTCAAAAAATTGCCCATCTTCTGGGTCAGTTTGCCCGCCAGTAGATGTATTTCTTTTTGAAGTAAACACTAAAATTTTCTCATCTGCGGTGATTACAGGCGCATAATCTGGATATTTAGAATTGATGACATTGCCAATGTTTGAAATAAGCGCACGAGTAGGAAACTTTGCATATTCTTTGCCAAAAGTACATTCTTGTATTTTTTTAAGCAACATTTTCTGATTTTCTTTACTCTTAAAAGTTGGTTTGCAGGCTTCATAATGCAGTATAGCATCATCAAAACGGCTATTATAATGGTAGGCTTGCGCCAAAAAAAACTCTAATTCTTTGTCATAAGCAGGGTTTTTCGTAAAAACTTTCTCAAAATAAGGCAAAGATTTATCTCTATGTGTAGAATTTAGATAGCAAAAACCTACTTGAAAATTAAAATTATCTTCTTGCGCAAGGTTATTATCTATTTTCAATGCCTCCAAATACCCTTCAAGGGCATTATCATATTCTTTGTATTTGAAATGTTCATCTGCTTTTTTGAGAAACTTCTTGGCTGATTGTGCGTTTGCCTGCCACATCTGCAAACAAAGCAATAACAAAAATAAATAACGCATATTTTGAATTGTGAATTGTGAATTGTAAATTTTGAATTAAATACAAAATAAATTACAGTATAATTATCTTGATTTACATTCGTACTTCGTGCTTCTTGTTTCGTACTCTTTCTTAGCGACAATAATCACACAAATTTAGCAAAATTATAAGGAATTTTTAAGATATTTTTTGTAATTTTGCTTTTTCATAAAATAAATAAATGACAGAATACCAAATACATACATTTCCCAATGGCATTCGTTGGGTGCACAAACCTGTAACGAACACTCAAATAGCACATTGTGGCTTTATTTTGGATATTGGTAGCCGTGATGAAAGCCCTCATCAAATGGGTCTTGCGCACTTTTGGGAGCATATGGCATTCAAAGGCACTAAAAAACGTAAGGCTTTTCATATTATCAACCGTTTGGAAAACATTGGTGGTGAGCTAAATGCCTATACAACAAAAGAAAAAATTTGTTTTTATGCATCTGTTTTAGATAAACATTTTGAGCGTGCTGTTGATTTACTTTCAGATATTACCTTCCAGTCTATTTTTCCAGAAAAGCAGATAGAACGTGAGAAAGGGGTTATTTTGGAAGAAATGTCAATGTATTTGGACTCTCCAGAAGATGCCATTCAAGATGAATTTGATGCTTTGATTTTTGGTGAAAATCACCCATTGGGTTACAACATCTTAGGTACGCAGGAAAGCGTGGAGGGCTTTAAAAAGGCTGATTTTGAACAATTTTTAATAGAAAATATGAATACAGATAGGATTATTTTTTCTACTGTGGGGAATATTTCATACAAAAAAGCATTCAAAATAGTAGAGAAATACCTCAAAGATATTCCTACTATTGTGGCAAAACATTACAGAAAACCCTTTGAAACACCTAAAAATGAACTAAATCTTATAAAAAAATCTCCTATTACGCAAGCACATTGCGCAATAGGAGGGCAGGCATATAGCCTTTCAGAAGATATTAGACTAGCTTTTTTCTTATTGAATAATATTTTGGGAGGTCCTGCTATGGGTTCTCGTCTAAACCTGTCTATGAGAGAGAAAAAAGGGCTTGTATATTCTGTAGAGAGTGTTTATACCCCTTATACAGATACAGGAATGTGGGGAATTTTCTTTGGAACAGAAAAAAAACAATTGGGTAAAGCCTTAGATATTGTACACAAAGAACTCAAACTACTTCAAAATACAGTTTTAGGCAACGTGCAGCTACACAATGCCAAAGAACAACTAATGGGGCAACTGGCAATGTCTGACGAGAATAATTTGAGTTTTATGCTGATGATGGGCAAAAGTCTGTTGGATACTGAAAAAATAGAGAATTTAGAAGATATTTTTGCAGAAATTAAAGCCATTAAAGCCATTGATTTACAAGAGATTGCACAAGAAATTTACCAAATTGATAAACTAAAAACATTACAATATATTCCTGAATAAAGCCATAGAAATGGCTTTAAAAGAATAATTAATATTTATTTTGAGGCAAGTTGTTCTAGAAGTTTTTGAATAGTGGCATCTTTGGTGGCATTTTGTTGCAGAAGCTCTTTGATTGTTTCGTGGAGTGGTGCTATGATTTTCTCAACGTCAATATTATTGTTGATTGTTTCTATTGGAGATTGAATTTGGCTATTTGTAATAGTTTCAGCGTTAACCACTTGCAAGTTTTCTTGTGGATAAAGTTCAGAAATAGTAGTATTAAAAACTTCAGCAAGTTTTGGCAAATATTTACACGAGGGCGTTGTGGTATTATTCTCCCACTTATTGTAAGTGCCTTGTTTGATGTTTAATTTGTCTGATACTTCTTGTTGGGAAAATTTTAGTTTTCCTCTAAGTTCTGCTAGTTTGTGTCCAATTTTCATAATATGGTGTTTTTTTGTCAAAAATAAAAATATTTTTGAATTATTCCAAAAAGAATAAAAGTTATTCCAAAAACGGTGGGATTTATGTATATTTGTGTGCTACTTTTGCCACGCTGAAAGCACAATAA
>JAYVHJ010000201.1:0-2057 GCA_043771315.1 Raineyaceae bacterium | reverse complement strand
TTCTTCAAACATTGGAGAAGTCCTCTTTTGATAAAAAATTAGATAAATTAAATGGAAAAGTATTATTTCCTGAAAAACTAAAAAGAGCAAATGAAATTTTAGCTAAATCTGGCTTACCTAAACGAAAATAAACAAAATAAATTTTTAGTGGTATCAGAAAGTATTTCTGATACCACTAAAATAAGCCGTTTAACGTAATTAAATTTTACTATTACTTACTTTTAAACCTCAAATAAACACCCAAAGGTAGTTTTCTTTGTGCGTTGTCAGGTAGATAAATCTCGCCTAACTCTCTGTTTTCGTTGTTGGAAAAATAATTATTAACTAAATTTTCTGCAATAAGTGCCGAGTAACCCATAGAATAGAGATTTAAAACAAAAAAGTTGTTTTCTTTCTCCAAAAGTTCTGCGCAAAGTTTCATCAAATCATTCAAATTCTCTTCCAAAGTCCATTTTTCACCTTCTGGACCTCTTCCATAAGCGGGCGGGTCAAGGATAATTCCGTGATATTTTTTACCTCTTTTTACCTCTCTTTTGACAAATTTTAGGGCATCTTCCACCACCCAACGAATGTCAGTCAGTCCAGAAACTTCCATATTTTCCCTAGACCACGTTACAACCTGTTTTACGGCATCTACGTGTGTAACGTCTGCGCCTGCGCTACGTGCCGCAATAGATGCACCACCTGTGTAGGCAAACAAATTAAGCACTTTTGGAGCATCAACTTTGCTATTTTTGACTGCATCAAAAATATAATTCCAGTTTTCTGCTTGTTCAGGAAAGATACCCACATGTTTGAAAGCGGTAAGTCCAAGACGAAAACGGAGTTTCATTTTTTGATAGTCATAGGCAACCCACCATTGGTCAGGCATACCTTTTTTTTGCGACCATTCACCTTTTTCACCATTGTTGTCAGAGCCTTTTGTACGTCTGAATGTGGCGTGAGCGAGTTTGTCCCATTCATCTTCTGAAAGGTGTTTGTCCCAAATAGCCTGCGGCTCTGGACGTGCTAGTATATATTTTCCAAAGCGTTCTAGTTTTTCAAAATTGCCTGTATCTAGCAGTTCGTAGTCTTTAAAGTCTTTTGGGGTGATAATTTGCATATTTTTGGTTTTTTATGGGCGCAAAATTACGAAAAAATTTTGATTTTTCTGTATGTTTTGTTTGTTGTTCCATACGCCCCACATAGGTTATGATTGTTAAACCTTTTTAGGCTTTTAAAGCATTTTTTATTTATTTTAGTAGAAAAATAAATAATTTTTGCATTTTATAGTTTTATTTGTAAAAGTTTATTATATTTGCAAATAAATAAACTTTAAATATAAAATGAAATGAAAAAATGCTTGATAATCCTGGTGTGTGGGCTTTTGTATAGTTGTGTTTCTACCAGAAAAGTACAAAACCAATCTTTGGAAGTAGCAAAATTTGATACTGCAAAATTTAATGGAAATTATGCAAATTATGCTGGCACAGGATATAATAAAGGGCTTTTTGAAAAGTTGTGTACTGAAGTTCCTTTTAGCAATGCTACTGGTGATAGCATTCTGATTAACTTTAATTTTGAAAACAAAAATACCTTAGTGATTACAACAGTCAATAATGGTAAAATAATGCAAACCAAGAAATTAAAAGGAAGAATTAAAAATAATTATTTTTCTGTGAGAAGAAAATTGTTTTTGATACCCTTTCCATTTATTGTTTACTCTCACGACGAAACAAAAATACTACTAGGAAATGATAAAAACGGGAATTTGATACTGAAACTAGGGCATCATAGTGTTTTTTGGGTTTTTATTATGGCGGCAGGTGAAAGCTACGTTTCACAATATCAATACAAAAAAATAAATTAAAATGAAAAAATACCTAATAATCCTCGTGTGTGTGCTTTTGTGGGGTTGTGTTTCTACCAAAAAAGTCAGAAATCAATCTTTGCAAATAGTAAAATTTGATATTGCAAAGTTTAATGGAAATTATGCTAGTGAGAAAGATATAAATTCTCCTTTAATATCAAATGAGCCACTTTTTGATAAATTATTTCCTGTTTCACTTTTTAAGGGG
>JAYVHJ010000200.1:0-4256 GCA_043771315.1 Raineyaceae bacterium | reverse complement strand
TTTGTTGATCCAGGAGAAGAAATTTATATGGGACAAGTGATTGGCGCACATACAAGAGGTTCTGACCTTGTTGTAAATGTCCAAACAGCAAAAAAATTGACTAACGTTCGTGCTTCTGGTACTGATGATAGCGCAAGAATTGTTCCAAAAGTACAATTTTCTTTGGAAGAAGCACTAGAATACATACAAAAAGATGAATATGTAGAAGTTACGCCACTCGCTATCCGTATGCGCAAGATTTATCTTGACGAAAACGAAAGAAAACGTATGGAAAGTAAATTCTAATTTTAGTAAGATTTAATAAAAAAAGCCTTTCAAATAAACCTGAAAGGCTTTTTTGTTTGGGTTATTTTGTGTATTTTTACGATGGCAAGATTAGTTTTACCGCAAAGACGCAAAGTTTAAATACACGCAAAGAACGCAAAGTTGTACTACGTTTTTGTATTTCCTTGCGTACTTTGCGCCTTCACTTTGCGGTAAAAAATAACGTATTTTAGTTTTTGTTATTCAATTTGTTATTCAAATTATCTTTAAATTCTTTCTAAAACAATGTTTCATCAAATCATTCAAAACAAGAAAAATCAATGGTTACAATCAAAAGAATGTACTATTATTGATTTGATTAAATACATCAAACAAAAAGCACAACTACGTGATACTCAAATAGAAGCAATAGAAACCTATCTTTTTTTGAAGATAAAAGGAGAAAATAAACCACTTTGGGAGCTTTTTTCAGAAGGATTTTTTGCTAGCGAAATCAGTTTGGAAAAACTCAATATTAACCAAATTGCAAGAGATTTTTTGAAACAAAATAAACAGGCTTTTGCTTTGTATGATTTTGCTAAACAACAGAAATACAGTCAGTTAGAAAATGAAATTATCAATAATCCAGACAAAATAAATTATGAAAATATTATTAAAAGTATTTTTTATAATGTAACTTATGCAGATTATTTGATGAGT
The DNA here is from genome assembly GCA_043771315.1 of Raineyaceae bacterium. Classification (GTDB taxonomy): domain Bacteria; phylum Bacteroidota; class Bacteroidia; order Cytophagales; family Thermonemataceae; genus JANYGM01. The sequence continues at coordinate 3,293 of JAYVHJ010000200.1, read as the reverse complement.
TTGCCAATGGGCGCAGGCAAAACTTACCTAATGGCGACTTTTATTTATCTTGATTTGTATTTTGCTGATAATGAGCCACAAAACAAAAATTTTGCCCATAATTTTTTAGTGCTTATTCCCTACGGACTGAAAAATTCTATTATTCCAAGCCTTAAAACTATTCAAAATTTTGACCCTTCGTGGGTGTTGCCAGAGCCTGCCGCAAGCAAACTCAAACAATTACTTAAATTTGATGTTTTGGACGAACAAAAATCTGCCAAAAAAAGCAACAAAGCACGCAACCCTAATGCGCAAAAAGTAAATAATTGTTTGCCCAATCCGTTTGGACAAATATTTGTCGTGAATGCTGAAAAAGTCGCTACAGAGAGAATAGATGTAATAAAAGTCGGCAATAATATCAAAATTGATTTTCACGAAAACAATAATAGCACTGAAAGCAAAAACAACGACCAAAACTACAAATCAGCCAATGAACTACGCAAATTCATAGGTAAAATACCGCATTTATCTATTCTTATTGATGAGGTGCATCACGCCACAGATAGTGATTTGAAACTGCGAGGTTTGCTTAACGAAAAATGGGGCAAAACAGGTAATCTGGTGGGAGTTTTGGGCTTTTCTGGTACGCCTTATCTTGAAAAAGCAGAACCCGTTTTTATCTCTGAAAACGTGGCGTTTAAGTTTACGCAAATCACGAATACAGTTTATTATTATCCGCTTGTAACGGCTATTAAGCAGTTTTTGAAAACACCAACCATCAAAACAGGGCAAGGATTAGACCGTTTCCAAATCATCAAAAACGGTATAGAAGATTTTAATAATCTCTACAAAACAAAAACCTACAACAACGGCACAATAGCCAAAATAGCCATTTATTGCAGTACTATTGAGATTTTGGAGAATGAAATTTATCCGTTTCTCACCACAGAACTACAAATAAATCCAAACGAGATTTTAAAATATCACGGCGGAAATAAAACTTATTCTTTGCCAAAAGAAAATGAACTTGCGTTCCGTTCTTTGGATTTAGCTATTTCACCAAAACGCTACATTTTACTTGTACAGGTGGGAAAAGAAGGCTGGGATTGCCCTAGTTTGACAGGCGTTATTTTGTCGCAAAAAGGTGATTCTCCGCAGAATATGCTCCTCCAAACCTCGTGTAGATGCCTTAGACAAGTAGATAAAAATTCCAATGAAACTGCACTTATCTGGCTCAACAAAGACAATGCAGATATGCTCAACAAACAACTCAAACAGGAGCAAAATAGCAGTATTGACGAGCTAAACAACGCCAAACGCAACACGCAAACGGACACAATAATGCGCCATAGTCGTATGGAATACTTAGAAATTCCTAGTATTGACTTTTATCAAATGAAAGTTAATTATCAGACTTTTGAGCAAGAAGAAACCGCTAATACCAAAGAAAAACTTAAACAAATCAGTCAAGATATTGAAGATTTTAAGACAAATGCAGTCATTACTACAAGTGGAATAAATAATTTGGATACAGGAAACATTGAGATTGTCAAAGAAATTGAAGGACAGTTTGCAAGTTTTGCACAATGGATTTTCCAGATTTCTAGGGAAAGTTTTAATTTTATCTCTCAAAAAGAATTAGAAAACTACGCAACGGAAATAAAAGAAATTTTTGATAAAATTACCGTAACCACCCCTAACCCCTCCTTGCAAGGAGAGGGACAAACTCCCCTACTTTCTAAGGAGGGGCTGGGGGTGGTTGATGAAAGCATTTTTTTTAATGATTTATATGATTTGCACCGCATCAATACCAAAATCCGTTTAGCATTTAGTATCAAAAAAGAAATCAAAACAGCCAACGAAATTATACCGCAAACTGCACAACTTTTGCTGGTGGATAAACTCAAAAACATAGAAAAAAATAAAAATCTTCTGCCAAATGAAATAGACACAAATAAGATTTTGGAATTAGACAAAACTAATGAGCCGCTTGTTGTGGATATGCAACAAATGGAAAAAGATTATCAAAAAATGGTGCAAGCAATGACAGAACAAGGTTTTGGAGCTATGATTCCGCCCTTTGAAGTTGTCAATGCAAAAAATAATCATTCGTTTGCAGTCAAAGCAAAAAACAATACTTTTCATTATTTGCCTTATGATTTTGGGGCGAGCGGAAGTAGTGGTTTTGAAATGCAGATTTTTGAGAAAGTTTTGCAACTAACTGATTTTCAAGAGAAAAACTTAGAAATTTATTACAACGGAGATAATCATCTCACGCAATTTAAGATAAATTGTTTTGCCAAAAATAACGCCAATCATTGGAACAAAGTCGGTGAATATACAACAGATTTTCTTATTATTAAGCGAAATGAAAAGCAAACAATGCACCAAATATTGATGATAGAGACAAAAGGGGCAGCTTTTGCCAACAGTCCAGAGTTTTTGAAGAGGAAACAATTTGTAGAAACAGAATTTTTAAGGCAAAATAAAGAAAAATTCAATTATGACCGTTTTGAGTTCCTTTATTTGGAAGATAGTCAAGATATTACAACAAATATCACTAAACTAAGTGAGAAAATAAATCAGTTTTTTGAGTAATTTTTTCACCGCAAAGGCGCAAAGTGAAGGCGCAAAGTACGCAAGGAAATACAAAAAATATAGTACAAAAAATGTAATACAACTTTGCGTTCTTTGCGTGTATTTTCTTTGCACCCTTGCAGTAAAATGTATTTTTTTTCACCGCAAAGGCACAAAGTGAGAGCGCAAAGTACGCAAGAAAATACAAAAAAACTAAACCAAATATAAAATGACAGAAAATGAAATATCAAAAATAGTTTTTGATTGTGCGTTAAAAGTACATAAAAGTTTAGGTCCAGGACTGCTAGAAAGTGCTTATCAAGAATGTTTATTTTATGAGCTATCAAAAACAGATTTGAAAGTGGAAAAAGAAAAAGCATTGCCTTTGGTTTATGAAGATGTGAAATTATCAATAGGATACAGAATTGATATTATGATAGAAGATAAATTTATCATTGAAATTAAATCTGTTGAAAGTTTAAATGAACTTCATTTTGCACAAACACTTACTTATTTGAAACTAGCTGATTGTAAACTTGGTATGTTGATAAATTTTAATGTTACTTTGATCAAAGATGGTATTAGACGTATAGTTAATAATTTATAAAATGTATTTTTTCACCGCAAAGACGCAAAGTGAAGGCGCAAAGTACGCAAGGAAATACAAAAAATGTAGTACAACTTTGCGTTCTTTGCGTGTATTTTCTTTGCGCCTTTGCGGTAAAATGTATTCAAAT
>JAYVHJ010000199.1:0-3112 GCA_043771315.1 Raineyaceae bacterium | reverse complement strand
CTTTTGTGAGCCAAAAATAGCTATCAAACTAGCAAATGATGGTGCAAATTGCAAAAATGTAAAAATATGAACCTCATCAGCACGTACAAAACTTTGCTTAAACAAAATATACAATGCCCCTGAAACCACCATTGACAAAAAAAGATTAAAATACAAATATTTTTTATCTAAATATTTCCCTTCTTTTTTTTCTCCTAAAATATACAAGACACTACAAATAAATATGCCCAAAAAAGCCATTGTAGGAAAGAAAACCAACCAGTTTTGCGCCTCTTTCATATTAGCATTTGCAAACATAGCATCATTATAAGCGTTAATGGTTTGCAAGCCTCCCAAAGCATAATCCAAAAGTGAAATATTAAATAAAAAAGTGCTTAAATAGAACATCAAAGCATAAATAAAGAATGAGATACCCAATTTTTTCTTAGGAAAATCAGAAAAAAAAATGGTGTAAAAATAAGTTAGCACTAAAACAAAAACTGCTATTACGCCTGCATTGAGCTTCATATAAAATAATATGATACTTAAAACTTGGAAATTAGCCAATATCCAAGTTTTTGATGTTTTTAGGAAATAAAAAACCATAAATAAATATGCCCAAAACCATACCATTACCAAGTCATAAGTATAAAAATCACCTAAAATGTAGATAGTAAAAACTCCTAAAATCAACACTTTTAGAAATAGTTTTTTTAAGAAGTTTTTAGACAAAATAACAGTGATAGCAAACAACAGATTTGCTATCAAAAGCATATCTAACGCAAAAATAGCCCATTTGCTCACACCCACAGGCAAGCGTGTAATGATGTAGCCCAACGGACCATACGTAAATATAAAATCTTGTCCAAAAACCATTTTATTTTTGATAGCAAGATGTAAGGAAATCTGCCAAGATGGGTCTAATCCTGGCAATATAGGCTTAAAAATGGTATTTGGAAGCAAAAAATAAGCACTTAGCAATAATAAAACAATAATACTTATTGTTTGTAAAAAGGGCTTATATTGTATGGTTTTGTGTATGATTTTTTCAGAAAGTGTCATAAATAGTTGTTTTATTTATGCTCTTTCTCGCATACTGTCAAAAATTTGTGTTAGTGTGGTTTTTATGTCATATTCCCAATGCCAAGTGGGATAATGTGCCTTAAACTTGCTCAAATCACTTATCCACCAAATATGGTCGCCTATTCTGTTATCTTCAGAATAGCTATAATTCATTTTATTTCCTGTTATTTCCTCGCACATTTGCACGCCTTCCAGCATAGAACAATTTGCAAAACGCCCTCCACCTACATTATATACCTCACCAGCACGAGGATTTTGATAAAAATGCCAAAAAATATTGATAAGGTCTTGACTATGAATATTATCTCTCACTTGCTTACCTTTATAGCCAAAAATAGTATAATGATTGCCATTGATGGCACATTTCATCAAATAACTCAAAAAACCGTGTAATTGTGCGCCTGAATGATTAGGACCAGTAAGGCAACCCCCTCTAAAAACGCCCGTTTTCATTCCAAAATAACGCCCGTATTCTTGCACCAAAATATCAGCAGCTACTTTAGATGCACCAAAAAGCGAGTGTTTACTATGGTCTATGCTCATATTTTCATCTATTCCGTTAGCAAAATAGGCGTGTTCTGGTGCAATTTCCCATCTTTTTTCAAGTTCTTGCAAAGGAAGTGCGTTAGGTGTATCTCCATAGACTTTATTGGTAGAAGTGAATATAAAAACGGCATCAGGGCAGTGTAAACGTGTCATTTCTAACATATTGAGCGTACCAGTTGCATTGACAGAAAAATCTGTAAAAGGCTCTTTTGCTGCCCAGTCGTGGCTTGGTTGCGCTGCCGTATGTATAACTAACTGAATATCAGTTTGATATTCAGAAAATATTTTTTCTAAATCTTTTACTTCTCTGATGTCCGCATCATAATGCTTATAATTACTGAATTTTTCTTGTAGTTTTTTCTTATTCCAATCAACAGATGCTTCTTTACCAAAAAAATACTGTCTCAAATTATTGTCTATGCCAATAATGAGGTCAAATTTATCCGCAAAAAAACTTACAGACTCACTCCCAATAAGCCCTGCTGAACCAGTAATAAGTGCTATTTTCATAAAATGTTGTTGTATAAATGCTGCTTAAATATATTAACTAAATAGTTATAACTTTAGGCAAAATTAGTAAAATATTTTTAATTGTAGAGGGGAAATATAAAATTATTGTACTTTTGCATTGAAAACAATAGCATTTTTGCAAATATTTCAAAATAAAACTAGCTAACAAACGACAATATAAAAAATACATATCAATATGAATGAAAGAATTCTAATAACAGGTGGTTGTGGTTTTGTAGGCGCAAATATAGCCATAGAACTCAAAAAAAACTATCCTAACATTGAGATTATTGTTTTAGATAACCTTAAAAGGCGTGGAGCAGAGCTAAATATACCAAGATTAAAGGAAATGGATATTGCCTTTGTTCACGGAGATATTCGTAACAAAGAAGATTTTGATAGTATTGGAGAAATAACTACACTTTTGGAAGCAGCAGCAGAGCCTTCTGTGCTGTCTGGCATTAATTCTACGCCTGATTATGTGCTAAATGCAAATTTGGTTGGTGCTATCAATTGTCTTAATTTTGCGCTCAAACACAAAGCAAAATTTATTTTCTTGTCCACAAGCAGGGTTTATCCTATCTCGCAACTCAATAATATTGATTATTTAGAGAATACAACAAGATTTGATATAAAATCAGTTCAAAACATAGCAGGAGTATCAGAAAAAGGCATCAATGAAGATTTTTCTTTGAATGGGGCAAGGTCATTTTATGGCACAAGCAAACTTTCAGCGGAGCTTATTATCCAAGAATATATGGAATTTTATGGTTTGGAGGCAGTTATTAACCGTTGTGGCGTGATTACGGGAGCGTGGCAAATGGGCAAAATAGACCAAGGCGTAGTTGTTTTGTGGCTTGCTAAACATTATTGGCAGAAAGAATTAAGTTATATTGGTTTTGGCGGTGAAGGAAAACAAGTACGAGATATTATGCACATTCAGGATTTGTACGAACTTGTAAAGATGCAAATACTTGATATTAAGCAATTTAAG
>JAYVHJ010000198.1:0-15376 GCA_043771315.1 Raineyaceae bacterium | reverse complement strand
TTCGGCACAATGACGAACCAAACCCCTATCCCTAAATCCCTTTCCCCTGCTGGGAAAGGGACTTTAATACAACTATCCGACTTTCGCAGGAGGTCTAGTATTTAATTTGAATTCAAAAGCCAGACATCAATAGTGTTTGGCTTTTTTATTTTAAAAGTACCATATCAATACTTGTGAAGACAAAAGTAATGGCTTAATTTTTTTTATTCAAAAAGAGCATTATATTTACAATTGAATAATTGAAAAAGACAAATAAGTCTAATTGGCTTAAAATCAACAAAACCCAAAAATTTCTATGAAAAACATACTCTCTGCATTTCTAATGATACTTTTGATGGTTTTTATGATCACGTTTAGTGGTTGTGGTGTAAAATGTACCTTTCCCTCTACTCCTCTACCATGTGGTGTTTGGAAAGTAGTAAGTGTTACAAGTTCTTTGGGTGCAGGGAATGTTCAGCCTAAATTTGGTCAGGCAGTAGGCGGAACTCTTGAATTGCCTTGTACATCATCAGGTATTTATACCTTTGGAACAAGTGCTGGTGCAATAACAACTGGTGGTACTGGTACTGCTGTGATTACAACTAGTGATGTTACTACAGGTAATATGGTATTAGATACAAAAGTTACACTTGTTTACAGTGGTCTTACCACAACAAGTGTAACACTTGTGGGTGATGTAACTGCTGATACAGGTGTATCAACTCAAAATATTCATACTATTGTATTGTCAAGACAATAGTATTTAATTTGAATTCAAAAGCCAGACATCAATAGTGTTTGGCTTTTTTATTTTAAAAGCTTTATTTAAAATATGAAAATTATTAGCCTTTTATTGGTTTTTTTGATGAGTTTTTGGGCGGATAATCCGCTTACCTCTGTTACAAGGCGCAACAAACTAAAGCTTGTGAGTGAAGACGTATTGGATAAAAAAGATTATCAACGTTTGGTGGCTATTTATAGACAGTTGGAAGATAGTGTTTCAGAAACACAATCTGTTCTAAACCTTGCTCACGCTTATTTTCAGGCAGAAATGTACGAAGAAGCAGAAAAACAATACCTCAAAGCAACACAAATATTACAGCAGCCAATACTTGCCTCTGATGCTTTTCAGCAATTAGGGAACTTGCAGGCAAAGCAGGGAAATCTGGAGCAAAGTTTAATTTTCTACAAAAATGCTCTTCAAAAAGATGCTAGCAATGAAGTAGCACGCTATAATTATGAGCTGGTTTTTCAGCAATTAAAGCAAAATAATCCTACACAAATCCGTCAAAATCAACAAGAAAATTCTTCAAAAAACACAAAAAAACAACAAGAAAAACCCTCCGCTAATACCAATAATCAGCAAGAAACAGGAAATGAAACCTCAAGAGAAGTAAATAAAGAAAATGCTAATATGCTTTTGGAGGCTTTTGAGGAAACTGAAAGAAATTACGCTGGGCAAAAACGCCCTATAAAAACTACTCCAAGACAAAAAGGCTTGCCTGACTGGTAAAAGCCCCTAACCCCCAAAGGGGGCTTTTTACATATTATGCTTATTATTCCCCTTGGGAGTTAGGGGGCTGATATTTTACTTAAAAAAGATTCTAAGATAATAACGGCACTTATTTTGTCAATATTTCCTTTATTTTGACGTTGTTTTTTGGTTGTGCCTGCGGCTATCATAGCAGCCAAAGCCATTTTTGATGTAAAACGCTCATCTTCCAAATGAATTGGAATATCTGGAAATAACTTTGTTAAGGCTTTCACAAAACCTTTTACGTGAGGCGTATTATTAGTGTCTGTATTATCCAAATTTTTTGGCATTCCCACTACAAAAGCCTCTATGGTTTCCGTTTCAGTATATTTTTTGAGAAACTCAAAAATTTTTAATGTATTGACTGTTTCCAGCGGTGAGGCAAGGATTTTAAGAGGGTCAGTAACGGCAATACCAGTGCGTTTTTGTCCATAATCTAAGGCTAAAATCCTAGTATTATTGTTACTATTATTTTCTAACATATTTTCACTATGATTTTAGGGTTTTTCAGCATTTGGCAAAAGTTCTATATCTAAATCAAGGATTTCCTTAAAATCTTGCCCTACTTCTTTCATATCTTCATCTCTCACATCATAAAACCAACATACTTTTACTTTTACACCCATTTTTTTTAGATTTTCTAACTTTCTTAAGAAATCCAGAATACATTTAGAAGAACTTGTATTAAAATATTCTAATTTAAAAACAACTTCTAAGTTTTGGTATTCTGCCGTATCCTGATAAAAATTATCTGCCCATTTGAATAAAACGCCATAAAACTGCAAAGAATTTTCTGGAATAGAACGCCCTTGTACGTTGAGAATAGATTTTATGCTATCAAAAGAGATATGTGGTGTTCGTGCCGTTTTTTCTACTATTAAATTTGTCATTATTGTCTAATTATTTAAGATACTAATTTGTAGTGTAAAATAAATATCTCCATTAGCATTGGGAGCTAAAATGTAAGATAATTTTGTACCAGATTTGCGTGCAATATCAATAAGTCCTAACCCTGCGCCTCCAGAAGGGGAAACTTGCTGGCTAGAAAGTACCTTTAAATACAACTCGTGTAGTTCTTCTGTTGAAAGGGAATTGATATATTCAATTTTTTTGATAATATTTTTGGAACTTTCATCAGTTATATAATTACTGGCATTGATGGTATAGCTATACGCATCATTTTTAATATCTAAGCAACTTTCATCATTAAGAACTTTTTGGTAGGGCTTGTCTTTAAAATAATTATAAATATTTTGTAAACATTCTATAATCATATAAATAATTTTCTTCCGCACACGTGTAGGAGTTTGCTCTTGGTCTAAGCAAGTTTCCATTTGTTCAATAATCAAACTAATAGAAGTATCAGTAATATCTCCTTTATAATACATTTATTTAATTTTTATAAGTTACTAATTAGCATAGTTATATGTAAATTTAAGTAATGTTGTATAATTAGTTTTGATTTAACTAAAAAATCACATAATTATTTGATTATCAAAATTTTGCATTCATTCAGAATTAAAAACTCATAATTACTTAGTGATGATAAGACAAAAAACAGTACAACAATACCCAAATAAAATCCAAAAACTGCCAATATATTGTTACTAAGCGCAAACGGTGGATATTAGGCGCATTCACAGCATAAATAAAAGAATCTACATAACTTGTTCTACGTATAGAAGTAACAAAAACCCACAGCAGTGCCACCAAACCACCTAAAAGATGCGCCAAGTGCGCCCCAGAAAGTACATACACAAAACTTCCTGATACTTTACCATTCATAAAAGGCAAACCTTGTTTTTCTAGTTGATGCCAACCCCAATACTGACTTCCTGCAAAGACCAAACCCAAGAACAAAGTAGTCCCCAGCATATAACGGTAAGCAAAATATTCATCTTTTGCAAAGCATTTATTAGCTACGTGCAGCGTGTAGCTACTTGCTAGCATAAAAAACGTACTCACGCCAAAAGCACGAGGCAAAGAAAAATCTACCCAACCGACTGTTCCTTTGCGTGCGAGGTAAGCACCAGCTAAAAACAAAAAAATAATACACGTACCCACAATGCCTGTCCAAAGCATAAATTCGTAAGGTTCACGTCTTTTTGTAAGTATATTTGCCATTTTTATAATTGTAAATTGTGAATGATAAATTGTGAATAAAATACATCATTCACAATTTATAAATATCCTACATTAAAACAATTTTTCCTTCATATTGTTTATTATTGGCTTATTTGTAAGCCTCATAAATAACAGGCGTACTAATATTGGGTACATTATTAACTACAAATTGCTCTCCAGAAACTTCTACAATAGTCATTTTTTCTTCTTTTTTACCTTTTGCAGTAGTTATAAGTGTTTTATCATCTGCAGAAACTGACCAAGTACCCGTTTCATTATTGGTAGCAACATAAGTACCATTTTTCTTATATTCAACTTTTATGTCGCCAAGCAATTGTTCCGCCATTTTCTCGCCACCAAAAATTTTCTTGGTTTCTTGGTCCATTTTAGCTACTGTGGCTTTTCCATTGATTTTCCATTTGCCTACAAGACGGCTCTTAGCTGATTGCTTGCAACTTACAAAAAGTGTTGCACAAAATATAACAGCAAATAAACAGGTTACTAACAGCCTTAAATTGATATTTTTTCTCACGTAAATACTTTTTAATTTGATATTCCTTAAAAAACTAACACAAATATAAAAAAAAATGCTTAATTTTGTAAGAAAAATCTTAAAAAGTACAAAAAACTTAAAAAATTATGAAAAAAATCTCTTATTTTGTATTGATTACTTTGGTAGTCTGTTTGTCAGTTTCTTGTCGTACTGTACGTGAAATAAAAAACTTAGCAAAATGTGATTTCCGTATGACGACCACAGAAAACACAAACATTAGTGGCGTAAATGTGCAAAATGTGCAATCTTATGGTGAGCTAAATATGCTTGATGTAGCGCAAATTCTTACTGTTTATCAGACGACAAAAGGCGTTCCGCTAGGTATTACGCTAAATGTTGAAGCAAGAAATCCCAATGACAAACTTGCTGCAATGAATTTTATGGAATGGATAGCTGAAATAGACGGAATGGAAATAGCTAGGGGAGTTTTAGACAAACGCATAGAAGTTGCCCCAAGTGGTGGAACAGCTATTTTTCCTATAAAAATTTCTGCTGATTTGGTGAAGGTTTTTTCGTCAAAACAAGGACAAGATGCTGCCTCAAAAGGCTTAGGTTTATCTGATGGAAACAACCGCCCAACACGCCTAACACTCAAAATAAAACCTTCCATCTCTATTGGAAAGGGATTTGTTAAATATCCTGGTTATATTAAATTAAATAAAGACTTTTAATTAGGATTTTTCAATATAATAAAGAAGGCATAGAAATGTTATATTTCTATGCCTTTTGTCTAGCTACATGTAAACAAATGCTTACAAATCTTCGTAATTACCAAAAGCAAAACTAACACCTGCCATAATGGAAATAACAGAGTTATTAGTGTTTTTAGGTACAAAAAGAGCATTATTGCTGATGTCCGTAAATCCGTGTGCATAACGTGCATCCATATTGAGCCAGATACCTTTGCCTATGCTATAGTTGAAGCCTAAGCCAATTGTGCCACTAATATCACTCGTTGTGTAGTAGTCTTTTGTATCTACTGTAGCAGAACCAATAGTAGTTTTTGCAGAAGATAAAAAGCCAAATTGAGGTCCTACCATCAATTTTGGACGGAAAGCACTACCTGGTTTGTTGAAGTAAAACATCAATAAAACAGGAACTTGGATGTAATTTACTTTTTGGGTAACATCACTATTAGATTTTGATTTTGCGCCTTGTGTGCTATAAAGCACTTGTGCGGTGATACCAAAATTATCCAAAATGCTATAATTAGCAAAAACTCCTCCAGAAAACCCAGTTTTAAACTTGTTGTCGTCATCTCCACGCAAAGTAGAGAAATTAACGCCTACAATAGGTCCAATAGAAAGATTGTTTGCTACGCCATTTGATTTTGCTTTTTGCGCATTAGCAGCAATAACACAAATGAGCAATAAGAGAGTTGAGAATGTTTTTTTCATAGTAAAAAATTATTTGTTTATTCGTACTGATGTGTTCAATACGTCCTAGCTATACATAAAATAAGCACAAAAAGTTTCAAAATAGCTTTAATCTTTGTAATTTTGCGCACTATCTCTAAATAATTTATATGAAAAAAAATATACTATTCCTTCTTTTTTTTGTTTTAACTTTTTTTTCTATTTCTCTAAAAGCGCAAAAAAAGCGTTTTGAAATAGGTTTTAATACTGATTATGGTTTTATTTTGAAGCATACCAAAGGCATTGGGCATCTTATTAAGGCGCACCCTTATGGGCTTACGGCATCTTTTGGAAAATTACATTTGGGCAAACAGGCGTGGCAACAACATTATAATTATCCAAAAACACAATATTCTCTCACTTATTTTGATTTTCTAAATCCAATTGTAGGCAAAACTATCTCTGCAAGTGCTAATTTGTTCATTCCTATCACCAAAAACAAACAAAAACGTAGTCAAATAGAATTTCATATTGGCACTGGCTTTGTCTATGCTACCAACCCTTTTGATATTGATAAAAATCCACAAAATACGGTTTTAAGTAGCAAAATAAGCTATTTAATGCGTGCTGGACTACATTATCAGTACAATATTACCAAAAATCTACAAGTAAAAACATCTTTGCAACTCACTCACAACTCTAATGCAGCACGCACTTTGCCAAATAATGGTATCAATATTATTTCTTTGAGTGTGGGAACTGCCTATTTGTTTAATGCTGAAAATGTGGTTTATCAAAAACAAAATACAACAGTTTTTGAGAGAAAATGGCATTTGCAGACCGTTGTGGCACTTAGCCCAATAGAAACTTTTATTAATCAAGGTAAAAAAGATTGGGTCGTTAATTGGGGACTTTATCTAGCAAAAGATGTAAATAAAATGCTTAGAATGAGTATTGGTACAGATATTTCTTGGAATGAAGGCATCAAACGACAAATTGAAAAGATATTTCTTTTGCCTACTGATACACGTCCAGACTACCGCAGGGCGGGTCTTGTGGTAGGGGGAGAACTATTTTTTGGGAAAATGAGCCTACAAACGCAATTTGGATATTATTTTTATAGACCTTTTCCCTCTCGTACAGACCAACCTTTTTATCAGCGTTATGGCTTGCGTTATTATGTTTGGGAAGGGATTCATACCGCTATTTTGCTAAAAACTCACGCCGCCATTGCAGAAAGCGTGGAATTTAGCTTGGGGTATAATTTTACGTTTAGGAAAAAGATAAGGAAGTAATAAACAGATAACAAAAATGGCTACCAAACTTGGTAGCCATTTTTATTATCCTAATTATTTGAAGATTTATTGCTTTATAAGTCTTTTTATAATTTTCCCACTTGCATTAGTGATTTCCAGCAAATATAAACCTGCAGGCTCATTAACAAGAGAAATGAGCATTTGGCTGTTATCTATGTTAGCACTCAAAACTCTTCTTCCTTGTGAATTATACAAGACCATAGTTGCATTGGTAATATCCAAAATACTAAAATCTATATTAAAATCCCCAGAACTTGGATTTGGAGAGGCTGAAATAACCTCCGCAATAGTATTAACTCTTAAGCCGCCATTGGGAGTAATAATAAGAGTATACCTCGTTTGTCTAGGACAACTATTAACACTAGTAGTTTGGATTACAAAAGTAAAAGTACCTAACGCCGTTGGTATTCCACTAATTAAGCCATTCATATTAAACGAACCAGATGAGGTAAGTGCAAGCCCTGATGGCAAGTTACCACTAAAAACAGACCAAATAATAGGTGCGGAAGCTCCCCAAGTAAATGGAATAGTTTGATTATAGTTTACGTTTATTCCACCATTAGGTAAACTGGCACTACCAACCACAATAGTAGGACAAACTACTGCAAATGTGTAAGCTTGTGTAATATTACAATTTCCTCCTCGTATAGCTGTTACAATATAGGTAGTTGATGGGACATTTACACTCCATACATAACCAGAAATGATTCCTGTACTTGTATTCAAATTTAACCCTGGTGGTAAAACTTGGTTTATTGAATACCCCGTAATACCCCAACCCGTTGCGCTTACGTCTAGCGTATAAGTTGCTCCAGATATTGCATTTGTAGCAGTTGTATTAGTAAATGTTGCAGGTGGGCATACTACTGCAAATCTGCAAGTACGTGTATAACTACAGCCATTTTGAGTAGCTGTAATAGTATAAGTAGTAGCAGATGTTAGCACACTTGCCCAACCCATAATAGCACCATTTGTACCTATCCCCCAGCCCACAGGTAAAGCTGGAGTAATAGAATAAAATAGATTACTCCCATTCCCAGGTGTAAGAGTATTGAATGTATAATAATTCCCAACATTCGCATCAGGAGCAGTTAAGTTATTAAATGGACTTATTGCTGAACAATCAACTGCAAAAGTATAATTTTGGCTAACAAAGCAGTCAGTAAATCCAGTTCCATACATTACTAGAGCATTGACGGTATAGGTTGTTACTGCTACTGTGGAGGTTGGTATACCAGAAATAAGTCCTGTTTGAGCGTTTAAACTTAGTCCAGTTGGCAAAGCTGGGCTTGTAGTTGGAATAACATAACGTATATTATAATATATATTATTAGCAATGCCAGCATTAAGTACAAATGAATTACCAACTACTGGATTTGACGTTATTGTATTTGTAAAACTAAGCACAGGACATACTGTTGTAAGTGTAAAAAAGCCTATTGCTATTCCCCCACACAAATTACTAGATCCACCTGGAAAAGTCCGCGCTTCTATTCTATAACTAATAGAAGGTGTGTTTCTAGTACAAACGCCAGAAATAACTCCTGTATATGTATCAAAAGTTAATCCTTGTGGTAGATAAGTTGGACTCAACAGATATGTTACACTATAAGCTTGTGGATCACTTATTCCCGCATTAAAGGTATATGGTATTTGGATGGGCACAACAGGTGCAGGCGTGGTATTAAAAGCTGGGCAACCTGTTATTGTTAATGCAAGATTTATAGTTAAACTACACATTGTACCTCGTCTAACAATTACAGTATAATTCGTTGAAGTCATTGTTGTAGTAGGTATTCCATCAATAAGTCCTGTACTTGTATTAAGGGATAAGCCAGATGGTAAAGCTGGAGTTATAGAATAAATTACAGAGTAATTTGAGTTATTTGGGTTTCCAGTTATAGAGAAACCAACTGGAAGATTAAGCCCAACTACTAAACTATAAGCTACACTATTACTGTTTGGGCTATTAGCAAGGGTCATAATAGGGCAAGATTCAACCTCAAAAGTCAAATCTTCGCTACTGCTACACCCTGAAAAACCTACTGCTGTTGCCGTAATAGTATAAGTAGCTATGGATATTGGCACACTAGATGTACCAGATATTACACCTGTATTTACATTTAAAGTAAAACCCATTGGTAAAGAAGGACTTATTGAATAAGTGTGACCTGAATAGAGAGGAGAAGAATTATACCCAACTCCAACAGTTGCCTTTAAATAATTGCGAGAGAGGAAAATTGTAGGGCAATTAGAAACTCTAAAAGAATATGCATTCGTTTGAGAACAAATGCCATTTGTTACTCCTATAGTGAAGTTAAAATTACCAATAGTAGTAGGAGTTCCACTCATATAACCATTACTTGCATTAAATGTAACACCTGGTGGTAACGCTCCAGTCAACGACCAAATAGGAGTGCCTGATAAACCTACTGCACTAAAAGTTGTTTGAAAGAATACATTTATGCGTGTGTTGTAAGACCCTATTGGATTGATAGCGATAGTTGGGCAAACTACTGCAAAAGAGTAACTTTGTGTCGTAGTACAAGAGCCTTGTATAACTGTTATAGCGTAGGTTGTTGGCGGTGCAGATACAGCAGGCGTACCCCTAATGATCCCACCTATAAGATTTAAACCAGCAGGTAAAGATGGATTTATTGAAATAGTACTAGTGCTGTAGTTTGCGCCTGCAATACCAATACTGAACCAATACGCACTACCCACTACTGGATTTGCAGCAGCAGTTGTACCAAATACAATGGTAGGGCAAATTACAGCAAAAGTATAATTTTGTGTTATGTTACAGTTAGTTCCATTATTTGTTGCGGTTACAGCATATGTTGTTGCTGGGACAGTAAACAAGCATACCCCACTAATTTTCCCATCAACAATTACTAACCCCGTGGGTAAAGCTGGATTTATTGAATAAGCATAGCTATAACCAATCAGATTTGCTGTTGTGCGTATATCTATTAAACCGCCAGCCCCTACAATAAAATCTGTGGCGTTTGTATTAATAAATGTGGCACATCCTACTGCAAATGTATAATTTTGTGTTACACTACAAGAACCTTGTATAGCTGTTACAGTGTAAGTGTTTGATGCAGTTGCTACAGGAAATGACCCTGAAATAATTCCAGTCAGGGTATTTAAGCTCAAACCAGCAGGCAAAACAGGAAAAACACCATAAGAACTAGCATTTGAGGCACTAGCATTAAGCCAGTAAGGGCAGTTTGTAACTGCTGCTGGTGCTGTTGTATTGGTGAAAGTCATTGTAGGACAACCTATTACAATACTATATACTCTCGTTTGAAAACAAATACCATCTGTTACGCTCACTGTAAAATTAGCTGTTGTTGTGCTTGTAGTAGTACCATCAATTACGCCTGTACTTGCATTTAGAGTAAATCCAGTAGGTAATGCCCCAGCACTTACAGACCAAATAGGTGTACCTACTAAACCTGTTTGTGTGAGTGTTTGGCTATAAGCCACACCAACAGTAGCATTTGGTAAATTTGCATTATTGATAGTAATAGTAGTAGTAGGTTGTGTAATTATAACTGATTGGGTTTTTGTACAATTATTGGCATCTGTAATGGTACAAGTATAAGTACCAGTAATTAAACCACTTGCAGTTGCTGAAGTGCCACCACTAGGACTCCAAGAATAAGAATAAGCACCTGTTCCACCACTTGCAACTACTGTAGCTGTACCGTTTGAGCCACCAAAACAACTTACATTAGTTTGTGAAAAAGTATTAGATAAAGCAGAAACAGGTTGTGTAATAGTAACAGATTGCGTTTTTGTACAACTATTAGCATCTGTAATAGTGCAAACATAAGTACCAGCCACTAAACTACTTGCCGTAGCTGAAGTGCCACCACTAGGACTCCAAGAATAAGAATAAGCACCTGTTCCACCACTTGCAACTACTGTAACTGTACCATTTGTGCCACCAAAACAACTTACATTGGTTTGTGAGAAAGTATTAGATAAAGCAGAAACAGGTTGTGTAATAGTAACAGATTGCGTTTTTGTACAACTATTAGCATCAGTAATAGTGCAAACATAAGTACCAGCCACTAAACCACTTGCAGTTGCTGAAGTACCTCCACTAGGACTCCAAGAATAAGTATAACTAGATGTTCCACCACTTGCTACTACTGTAGCTGTACCGTTTGAGCCACCAAAACAATTTGCATTAGTTTGTGAGAAAGTATTAGTAATAGCTGTAGGTTGTGTAATAGTAACTGATTGGGTTTTGGTACAATTATTTGCATCTGTAATAGTACAAACATAAGTACCAGCCACTAAACTAGTAATACTTGTATTTGTTGCACCGTTACTCCAAAGATAAGTATAAGCACCAGTGCCACCACTTGCCACTACTGTAGCAGTACCATTAGCACCACCAAAACAACTTACATTAGTTTGTGAAACAGTGTTAGTAAGTGCAGGAGGTTGTGTAATAGTAAAAGATTGTGTTTTTTGACAACCAGTAGCATCTGTAATCGTACACACATAATTACCAGCAACTAAACCGCTTCTAGTAGCTAGTGTTACACTACTAGAACTCCAAGAATAAGTATAAGGTGCTACACCACCACTTACCACAGATACAGTTGTGCTACCATTACTTCCACCAAAACAACTTACATTAGTTTGTGAGAAAGTATTAGTAATAGCTGTGGGCTGCGTAATTGTAACTGATTGGGTTTGAGTACAATTATTGGCATCTGTAATAGTACAAGTATAAGTACCAGCAGTTATACCAGTAATAAAAGCACTTGTTGCACCATTACTCCAAAGATAAGTATAAGGAGTTGTACCACCACTTACCACAGATACCGTTGCGCTACCGTTACTTCCATCAAAACAACTTACATTAGTTTGTGAGAAAGTATTAGTAATAGCTGTGGGTTGCGTAATTGTAACAGATTGGGTTTTGGTACAATTATTGGCATCTGTAATAGTACAGGTATAAGTACCAGCAATTATACCAGTAATAAAAGCACTTGTTGCACCATTACTCCAAAGATAAGTATAAGGAGCTGTTCCGCCACTTACTGATACTGTTGCACTGCCATTTGTGCCACCAAAACAACTTACATTTGTTTGTGTACTAATACTTGAGGTAATAATACCACAAACCACTCCAAAAGTATAACTCTGTGTAGCAGTACAAGCTCCTTGTGTTGCTGTAACGGCATAACCAGCTGATGCGGTTATTGCAGTAGGTGTACCAAAGATAACACCAGTTGTTGTATTTAAACTTAAACCAACAGGCAAAGCAGGAAAAACAGAATAAGAAGTAGCATTTGAGGCACTAGCATCAAGTGTATAGGGAGTACCAGTAGCACCAGCTGATGCAGTTGTATTGTTGAAAGTGATAGTAGGGCAACTTACGCTAATATTTACATTACTACTTGTGATTGTAACACCTGTGGTAGTGCCTGCACCTACAAATGTACTTGTAACCACACACCTATATACGCCTGCATCTGTGACAGTAACAACAGGAATAGAAAAAGTAGCACTTGTGGCACTAGAGATAAGTGTGCCGTTTTTGTACCATTGATACACATTAAGCGTGCCACCAACACTACCACTAATTGTAAGTGGGTTACCCACACTAACGTTTTGAATGGCAGGAAGAATAGTGTAGCTTTGAGGATTAGCAATATAAGTAGCGGGTTTTGGATTGATAATCTCCAAATCAGCAAAATCTAAGAGATTAATGTCACAAAGTAACGTCACCAAACTGACAGGCAAAGCTGGCAAACTAGTTAATTGATTACCACCACAAAGTAACGTCACCAAACTGGCAGGTAAAGCAGGCAAACTAGTTAATTGATTACCAGTACAAAACAACTGCTGCAAACTGACTGGCAAGGCTGGCAAATCTGTTAATTGATTAGCACCACAATTTAAATCCGTCAAACTAGCAGGCAAAACAGGCAAACTAGTTAATTGATTTTGACCACATTCTAAAATCTGTAAACTAGTAGGTAAAGCAGGCAAACTCGTTAATTGATTTTGATAACAAACCAACTGCTGCAAACTAGTAAAATACTGCACACCACTTAAATTAGCAATATTCAAACTATTAACATTTAGTGAAAGTGCAGTTATTACCCCCACACACGTGGTTTCCATTTGAGCACCTACAAAACAAGTTGGATAAGTAGCTTGTAAATATGCCCTAAAATTAGCATCAGGGATATTCACAAGCAAGGCTTTTGCAGGAGTGCAAAAAGTAAATAACCCAATAAGGATTAAAAAGTAAAATTTGTTTTTCATTGTTTTTTTGGTTTGAAGTTTTAGAAAGAAATATTTACGCAAAGGTACAATAAATAATTTAATAAAAAATAGTCATTGAGAATTCGTAGGGTTCTATTTAGAATTCGTCGGCATCTATTGAGAATTCGCTACACATTTCCTACTTTTTTGAAAATAAACAGAAAATAAACAAAAATGGCTACCAAATTTGGTAGCCATTTTTATTTACTTAATTATCAAGCACATTGTACTTGTATTTCTCCCTTTTGGGCTGGGGCTATTATTCTTTCACAATACGTTTAAGTATTCTACCTTTTTGGCTTTCAATTTCCATTAGGTACATTCCTTTTGCAAATTTCTCAAGAGAAATAACAGTTGTATTGTCAGAAGTTAAAGTCGTAAATACTTGTTTTCCTTGTACATCATATACACGTATAGCCACTTTACCTAAATTCAAACTAGCAAAATCAATATTGAAATCTGCTTTACTTGGATTTGGATAAACTTTTACTTGACTAGAAAGCGCACCATCTATAGCCGTTGCAGGATTTGGAACCGTAACAAGCGTCAAAGAACGGCTACCACTACAAAGTGTACCATTGGTAGCTGTTATCAAAACAGTTACAGATGTAGAGAATGTAGGTGTACCAGAAATTAAACCTGTTGGAGACATACTAAGTCCAGTAGTTGCAAAAGCATTAGCAGGCGTAAATGTAAACACTGTATTTGATGAGCCACCCGTTGCAGTAAGTTGTATGGGAGCATAAACACTTCCTACTGTACCATTTGGAAGTGTAGTTTGTGTAATTACTACGGGAGTACAAAGTGTAGCACCTATTACAATAGTGTAGTTGCTTGTAACTGCAGGGCAAGTACCAAATGTTGCCGTAACAACTACATTAGCTGTTGCTGGTGTACCTGTTGGAATACCAGAAATAGCTCCTGCATTTGTCATAGTAAGACCTGCTGGCAAACCAGTTGCTACAAGTATTGTACCTAACGGACTAGCAGAAATGTTAGCAGTATAAGCACTTCCAATATTTCCACCTGCAAGCGCACCTGCTACTGGAGCAAATGTAATAGTAGGGCAAGCAATAACAAGTGTATAACTACTTGTAACTGCTGGACAAGACCCAACAACTGCACTTACTACCACCGTAAAACTACCTGATGCTGATGGTATTCCAGAAATAGCACCTGCCGTTGTCATTACAAGAGGAGAAGGCAATCCTGTTGCCGTTACTGTTCCTACTGATGGAGCAACACTTGCAGAATAAGCCGTACCAACAGTTCCTGATGCAAGCGCACCTGCTACTGGAGTGAATGTAATAGTAGGGCAAGTAATTGTAAGGGTATAACTACCTGTTGCAGTACAACCGTTAGCAGCTGTTGCTGTAATAGAAACTAAACCACTACTTGCAGCTGTTGTTGTACCAGTGATAACACCAGCACCAGAAATACTAAACCCAGTTGGCAAACCAGTTGCCGTAAAACCAGTTGCCGTAAAACCTGATGGCACTGCTACAGTTGCTGAATAAGCAATTCCTACATTACCATTATTAGCTGGGGCAGGGATTGTAAGTGTTGCCACAGGGCAAGCAATTACAAGTGTGTAAGTAGCACTTGCTGCGCAAGTTACGGGAGTGTTTGTAGCAGAAACTACTACTGTAAATGTACCCCCAGCGGTTGGAGGTCCAGAAATAACACCACCTGAAGAAATAGCCATACCTGTAGGCAAACCAGTTGCGCTAAAAGTAACCGTTCCACTAATACCAGTTTGTGAAATAGTTGTAGAATAAGCACCATTCAATACACCTGGCGTAAGTGTTGAGCCTGTTGTAGGGGTAAATGTTACTGGACAAGAAACAACACTATAAGTAAATACTTTTGTAGCAGTACAATTAGTGCCATAAGTAGAAGTTACTGTAAATGTACCAGATGCGGTTAATACTGTTGGTGTACCAGAGATAACACCTGCAGTCATTGTTACACCAGTTGGCAATGCACCTGCTGTAATAGCATAAACAAAAGCACCTGTTGCACCACTTGTACTCATTGTAATACTTGGCATAGCAGTATTTACCACAAGTGTAAGTGCTGATGTTGTTGGTGTAGAATTTACTGTAAGTGCAGGACAAGCTACACTGAATGTAAATGGTTTTATACCAGTACAAGCACCATTAGTAGTATTGGTAGCAGTTACAGTAAATGTACCAGAAGCTGCTGCTGTTGTTGG
>JAYVHJ010000197.1:0-1748 GCA_043771315.1 Raineyaceae bacterium | reverse complement strand
GGCAAAGAAATATCAATGGTAGTTTTATCATATTTTCTTTTTGCACCAAAAATATCCACCAGACCTCCTATCCCATATTTATTGCCTCTGATAATGTTGATAGTTTCATTTTGACAATAATAAATATAATGGTTTGCACCTGCAAAATTAGCAGTTTTATTAGTAAAATCAAAAGAGCAAAGCAGAATATCCATACCTTCTCTGCCGCCTGTATATTCTTGGTTGAGAGTTTTTACTATCTCTGCGTGTGTTTCTGACAATATCAAACCAACATCTCTTACTTTTTTCTCGTGAAAAACTTTATTAAGTATCATATTAGAAATACTTGCTAAGAGTGCGCCAGAAACACCGTGACCAGTACAGTCGGCACAAGCCAAATAAACAACATTTTCATCTTTTGCCAACCAATAAAAATCTCCTCCCACAATATCACGAGGTTTGTTAAGGATAAAATTATTGGGGAAAAACGCATTAAATTCTAATAAAGAGGGCAAAATAGCCTGTTGTATGCGTTGCGCATACTGCATACTTTGTGTAATATTAGAGTTTTTGTATTCTATTTCGTTGAAAGCATTTTGAAGTTCAGTTGATTTTGAGCGTATTTGGTCATTTTTTTGGGCAAGCACTTCATTTATTTTTTTGATTTGTCTATTTTTAACATAAAAAACAGACACCATTCCTATCAAAAAAATCCAACATAATATGCTGATAGTCAATACTATACGGTTGATTCTTTCTTTATCTTCTTGCATTGCCTTATTTTTCTCTAAGAGGGTGAATGTTTCCAAATTCTGGATTTTTTGGCTTGCTTCCTCACTAAATAAAGAATCTTTTGAAGTAATGTACTTTGTTTGGTAATCTAATGCAGTTTTATAATCTCCCAACTCATTATAAACCTTATATAAAGCAAAATAAGCCTCTTTTAGGTACATTTGGTCACCAACAGCTTGCAGATATTCTATGCTTTTCTGGGCAGTTTCTGTTGCTTCTTTGTATTTTTTTTGTTTGACATAAAGGTTGGCAAGCCCTGCATTATTAGAGGCTACACTGCGCATATCTTCAAACTTTTTGCCTATAGCAATAGATTTTGAAAAAAACTCGTTTGCTTGGTCATATTCTCCTTGTTCTGTATAGATTTCTGCCATATTTTGATATACAGCAGCTATTCCTAGCTCATCTTTGATTTTTTGCCTAATCAAAATTGATTTCAGCAAATAATCAATAGCTACAGGAAAATTAGCTTTATCCTTATCTTTGTGCATACGCCCAATATTAAGATAGACGTAAGCCAATAAAATATCATTTTTGAGCTTCAAACCAATTTCTTCTGCTTTTTTGAAAGAACTTTCAGCACGAGGAAAATTATGCTCTAAATGATAAATCATTCCCATATTTACATAAGAATAGCCTTCATTTTCTACATCTTTTTCTTCTATACAACTTTCAGAAGTACGAATAAAATACTCCAACGCTTTAATAAAATTCCCTTGATTTTTGTAATTAACGCCCACATAACTAAGTGCTTTGTGATAACCAGAAATATAATCTAGCTTTAAAGCCATTTCAGCAGCTTTTTTGCCGTATTCTATGCCCAAAGTAGGTTTTATGTTGCGATAGTTCCAACTCAAACGGTTTAATATATCTACTCTTTTTTTATCTTCTTTTGGATTATTAGCAAGGGCTTTGTTTAGGCTATCTAAATAAAATTTATGGGGCATTTGTGCGCCTACATTCGTGCAGCACAAAAT
>JAYVHJ010000196.1:0-7160 GCA_043771315.1 Raineyaceae bacterium | reverse complement strand
CTTTGAATTAAGCAATTTTTCAGGTTTTCTAGATGCAAATTTAAAACCATTAACAACAATTATGCTTGATACTCAACGAGTTTATTCTCCTGATTATAAATATTATTTTAAGCGTTCAAGACAAAACACAACTAAATTTACTAGAAAAGCTACCATTTATAACAAAGAAAATGACTCTATCTTAGAGATAAATAATTTGGTAAAAGGTGGAGAAACTCCTATTTGGTTAGATAATGGTGTTATTGTTAGTGGAACAGTTCATACTGACACCAACTTTATGTATAAAAAAGATATTATTGATTTCAAGAAAAAAACTATTAAAGAGTATTTTACTGACTATGCTTTTGACTTTAAAGGACAAACAAATACTAATGCTTTTTATACGTCTCAAGTTGCTAACCAAAATAGATTAGGTAATGAACTGACTGCTGATGGTGGTGATATGATTTCTATTAGTAATAAAATAGAAAATTTGAGAGATAGTAAAAAGGTAGCTTCACATAACAATGATACTCATTCTATTATATTTTATAACCCATACTTTTCTATGAAAAGTGTGCGACCTAAATATCCCTATAATTATGAGGAATTATTAGAAACTACTATTATATCTAGTAAAGGTAAGATACTAGCCAATTTGAAAACTAATTCTTTTAATTCTTTTTACATCAATGAAGATTATTATTTTAATGAAAATACAGTTTATCTTAAAATAAACCATAAAGAAATATATAAAATCACCCAAACATCTTGTGAAAAGATATTTGAATTTAATTCAGATAATGTGTCTTGGATAAGAGATTTCAAGGTTGAAGGCAATTATTTGATTTTAAGGATACAAACTTCAGGAGGTGGAATTATAGAAGATGCTAAGGGTTCATTTGTAACAATAAATGGACTTTCTTCTGAAGAACATGTTTATGGTCATTTTTCCATTGGAATAGTTGATTTGAAAACAAAAAAAATCACTTATCCAAAAATAAAACAATAAATTTAATCATAATTTCTTGATTATCAATATATAAAACCTAATGAAAAGAAAAGAAATCTCTTATTTTCTGGCAGGAATTGCCCTTATTATTGCCCTGAATGTATTTGCAAGCAGTTTTATTTATAGAATAGATTTGACAGAAGACAAACGCTATACCATTCTTGATGCTACAAAAAAAACAATAGAAAACCTTGAAGATGAAGTAGTTATAAAAATTTATTTGGAAGGTGATGGTTTGCCTGCAGAATTTAAACGTATGCGTAACGCCATAGCACAAACCTTAGACGAATTTAAAGTTTATGCAGGCGCAAATCTCAAATACCGCTTTATTGACCCAATGAAGCTAGAAGAAGCGCAAAAAGACTCACTTTTTAAAGAACTTTCGCAAAAAGGCATTAAAGCAACCAACATAAAAGTTACGGAAGATGGCAAAAAAGTAGAAAAACTTGTTTTTCCTGGCGCAATAATGTCATACAAAGGTACAGAAAAAGCTATTTTACTCTTAAAAGGTGACCAAAAAGCAAGTGTCGCAAATCCTGCCCAAATCTTAAACCAATCAATAGAAAATTTAGAATATGAATTTGGTGCAGCTATCAAACAAATGACCTCAAAACAAAGCAAAAAAATAGGTTTTCTATTTGGACACGGAGAGTTACAACTTCTCCAAGTAGCTGATACCGACCGTTCTTTGCGTGAATCTTACCAAACTTTTAATGTAGATTTGACAAAAAGTAAGGATTTGTATGGTTTAGATGCCATTATTGTAGCAAAACCAACTGAAAGTTTTAGTGATGATGACAAGTATAAAATTGACCAATTCATTATGAGAGGCGGAAAAGCCTTGTTTTTTATTGATGCGCTGGATGTGAGAGAAGACAGTATCAGAAATAAAGATGGGGCAGTGGCATTTCCTTACGAACACAAACTTACAGATATGTTTTTTCGCTACGGAGTGCGTTTTAATGATGATTTTATTGAAGATTTGAGTTGCGGACAACTTGCCCTTATTGTTGGAAATATGGGCGACAAGCCCCAAATGGAGCAAATGATGTGGAAACATTATCCGCTTATTACTAACTTTTTTCCACATCCTATTGTCCGTAATTTAGATGCCTTATACACACGCTACGTAAGCACGCTAGATACTGTGAAAGCAGAAGGAATACGCAAAATACCGCTTGCAATGACTTCAAATGATACCAAAATAATGAAACCTATCATCAAAATTACGTATAATGATGCCAGAGAACAGCCAAAATTAGAAGATTATAAAGCAGGTGCAAAAACTATTGCTTATTTGTTGGAAGGTAAATTTACTTCACTTTTTCGCAACCGTATCACGCCCACAGATGCACGTAGCAAGGATTTTGTAGAAAAAGGCGCAGAAACAAAAATACTTATTTGTTCTGATGGTGATATGATTAGAAATGAAGCTAACTACAAAAAAGGAGCTTATATGCCACTTGGTTTTGACAAAAATACAGGTGTTACTTTTGCTAATAAAAAGTTTATTCTAAATGCTGTGGACTATCTTTTAGATGACAAAGGAATTATTCTTGCCAGAAATAAAGAGATAAAAATGCGCCCATTAGACAAAAACAAACTCCAAAATGAGCGCACCAAATGGCAATTTATCAATATGGTTGTGCCTGTTTTGGTGGTAGTGGTTTTTGGTTTGCTTTTTGGTTATTGGAGAAAAAGAAAATATGGAAAATAGTTGTGAATTGTGAGTTATGAATTATAAGTTGTAAATGAATACAAAATATTTATAAAAAATAGAACTAAAAAATGCTTTTTCCTTATCATTCTTTGCGTGTTTTTGCTGAAAATATCTTTTTAAAAATAGGTTTTTCACAAGAAAATGCACAACTTGCTACAAAAGTTTTACTTTCCGCAGATTTGCGTGGAATAGACTCTCACGGAATAGCACGCCTAAGTGGTTATGTACGTCTGTGGATTGCAAAACGTCTTAATGCTACTCCAAACCTACAAATCACCTACGAAACTCCAAGCACCGCCACACTTGATGCTGACGCTGCCGTTGGGCTTGTGTCTGCGCCTTATGCTATGCAAATAGCTATCAATAAGGCTAAAAACTGTGGTACGGGTTGGGTTGCTGTCAAAAATTCTAATCATTTTGGTATTGCTGGCTATCACGCTTTACTTGCTGCAGAGGATAATATGATAGGAATTGCTATGACAAATGCTAGTGCCATTGTTGCTCCAACTTTTTCTATTGATAAATTATTGGGGACTAATCCTATTGCAGTAGCTATTCCTGCACTTTCAGAACCTACTTTTGTGGCTGATTTTGCCACTACAACTGCCGCAAATGGCAAATTTGAACTTTTGGAACGTGAAAACAAAGATGCGCCACTTGGCTGGTTGCAAGATGCACAAGGAAATCCTACTACAGACGTTCAGAAACGTAAAAAAGGTGGTGCATTGTTGCCTTTGGGAAGTGATAGAGAACACGGAAGCCACAAAGGCTACTGTTTGGGGGCTATTGTGGATATTTTTACAGGTGTTTTTTCTGGCGCAAATTATGCAAAATGGGTGCCTCCATTTGTGAGCTATCTTCCGCTTCCAGAAAACCCTGTTGGTGAGGGAATAGGGCATTTTTTTGGCGCAATTAGGGTAGATGCTTTCAGACCTGCAGAAGAGTTTTTGGCGCACATGGACACTTGGATACGTACATTTAGGGACGCAAAAGCAGTGGAAGGCAAAAAAGTCATCATTCCAGGTGACCCAGAACGTGAAGCAGAAATAATAAGAATGACACAAGGAATACCACTAATGGAGGACGTTGTAAAGGATTTGAAAGATTTAGGAGAAAAATTTGGTGTTGTTTTTTTGTAAAAAATAATCTGAAATATACCAAAAATGTAGATACGCCACCGCAGTGCGTATCCACGTAGAACAATGTATTTGTTCCAATTTTATTATTATGATTTTATTTGCTTTTGTGTTGCTCTACGTGGATACACACTACGGTGTGTATCTACAAAAAATACACTTTACATTTCCAAAAGTAAATTATCTATCAAACGTACTTCTCCCAAAAAAGCTGCAATACAAAGCGCAATAGATGTTTTTTCCTCTAAATTATCCACACTAATCAAAGTATTTTGAGCTACAATTTCAAAATATTCTACTTTTATTCCTTCTATATTTTCTAGAAAAGCTAACACTTCTTCTTTGATTTCAGCAATAGTTTTTTGTTGGTTTTGTAGAAGATTTTGTACCATTAAAAGAGCCTCATAAAGTTTTGGTGCAATTTCTCTTTGCGCAGGTGTAAGGCGTTTATTGCGTGAAGACATAGCCAAGCCATCTTTTTCACGAACAATAGGATAACAAACCAGTTCTATTGGAAAAGATAAATCAGCAATAAACTGACGCACCACCATATATTGTTGTAAATCTTTTTGTCCAAAATAGGCTTTATTAGGTTGCACAATATTAAATAATTTGCATACAACCGTAGCCATTCCATTGAAATGACCAGGACGAAAACGCCCTTCCATTACTGTTTCTAATGTACCAAAATCAAACTTTAAAATATTTTTTTCTGGGTACATTTCCGCATTTTCAGGTACAAAAAGCACATCACAAAAGACTGTTTCTAATAATTTTATGTCATTTTCTAGGGTTCTTGGGTATTTTTCTAAATCTGTAGGATTATTAAATTGTGTAGGATTAACATAAATACTACAAACAGCAATTTCTACCTCATTTTTGGCGCATTGTACAAGAGCAAGATGTCCCTCGTGAAGTGCGCCCATTGTAGGAACAAAACCTATTTTCTGGTTTTTTGCCCTACATTCGTGCAAATATGCTCGTAAGTCTGCTATTTTATTAAAAATCCTCATAAATCTTTTTTAATTTAGTTTTTCACAAAACAAACATAAAAAAACATCTAAAAAAATAATTCTCAAAAATAATTCTAATTTCTTTCAAAAAAACATTAAATTTGTATTTAATTCATAATCCACAATTCATCATTCATAATTAATGAATATTTATATTCGTACACGTTCTTTCTTGCAGGTTTTGGTACATTTTGGCATAATAATATGCATTTTTGTATTGGCAGGCGTGCTTTTTTTCTCCTTTTATTTGCCAGTCAGCACCAATTTTGATGATACTGTAGAAGTGCCTAGCCTTGTCGGGACAACCGTACAAGATTTGGAGGCTCGTATGCGTGAGCAAGGTGTTACAATGGTAGTAAAAGATTCTGCCTATAATGCTAATTATAAGCCTTTTACGGTGCTTAGTCAGTATCCTGCACCCAAAGAAAGAGTAAAAAAAGGACGCAAAATATATCTTGTTGTTAGTCCAAAACTTCCACCGCTGATAAAAATGCCCAACCTCAAAGGTATGTCTTATATAATGGCTATGACACGTTTGAGACAGAATAACCTAGAACTTGGCAAAATCAGATTTAGACCAGATATTGCCCTAGATGATGTTTTGCAAACAGAAATTAATGGGAAACCTATTGAGAAAGATATGGCAGTACGTATGGGAACGGCTATTGATTTGCTTGTAGGTGAGGGACTTGGAGATACGGATATGTATATGCCTAACCTGATTGGAATGACTAAAGAAGATGTACTTAAAACCTTAGAACCATTGCAGTTACAGATGGGTGCAATCAATTATGATACAGAATCTGACAAACCTGCTGGTACTGTTACGAGGCAAAATCCACCTGTTTATATTGAAGTTGAAGATGAAGACAATCCTGATAAAATCAAAAAACTTGCTACTGCCCAAAATAATGAAGATGATGAAATACGTATCAAGAAGAAAAAAGGAGGTCCTGTGCATAGAAATATGGTCAGAGCAGGTGAAATAGTGGATATTTGGCTTGCAGGAAAGAAAACTAAATAATTGTGAATTGTGAATTAGGAATTGTAAATGAATACAAAATAATTTCTAATTCATAGTTTAAAATTCCTAATTCCTAATTTAAAATTCCTAATTCATTTTGCAAGTTTCTACTAACCGTTGGTGGCATCTAATCATACATATTAGCGTTATAGGGCTGATTTTAGCTTTTTTTGCGTGGTTGTTTTTTAGTTTTTTCTTGCCTAGCAAAACCTTGCACGGGCAAAGCCTAGCTGTGCCAAAACTTGTAGGAATGAGTTTGGAAGAAGCAAAAAAATATTTAGAAGAACGGCAACTTGATTATGTGGTGCAAGATTCCGTTTTCTCTGGAAAAATGCCCCCTCATACCATTTTAGAGCAACATCCGCACGCAGGCACAAAAGTAAAAGCGGGAAGACGTATTCACCTTGTTATCACACCACAAAGCACGCCTCCCACCAAATTGCCAGAACTAATAGATGTTTCTTTTGAAACTGCAAAACGCCGTTTGGAGCGTGCTGACCTTATTTTAGGCAATATTTCTTATAAACCCGACATTCGTCATAATACAGTCATAGGAATTACTTTTAACGGAAAGATTATTACTAATGGAACAAGTATTCCCAAAGGTTCACGCATAGATTTGGTAATTGGAGGGAAAAGTAATGAAGCATTTGATGTACCAAACCTTGCAGGAATGCCACAAGAAGAAGCTGAAATGCTGATTAGTGCGCTTAATTTGGAACTTGGTGTTGTTAATTATATTTATGATGAGCCAGACCAAGATATTGGCATAGTTTTGCGTCAAAGTCCTTCTGCAAGTGGAGAAATGGTTGGAGATTCTCTCGTGAATGCACAAATACATGCAGGGGAAATTATTGATATTTGGGTAGTAGGTAGCCCTGCACAAAAGCCTCAAAATCAACTAAAAGAAGAAGAAAGACAAGAAAAATCAGAAAAAAATAAGTCAGAAAAAACAGGTGATTCTAACAAGAATACAGAGAAAAATACAGAAAAATCTAATAAAGAAAAATTAGAAATTATCAGAAAGAAAAAAGAAAAAGAACGTAAAGAGAAAGCTAAAAAACAACAAGGAAATCAGCCCAAAAAAGAAGGAAATTAATGTTTTAACTGTCGCTTAGCTCCAGCTAAGTGACGACTATATTTAGGCATCTTGCCTAAAAAATTCAAATACCTATTGTTCGTTGAGGCTGGAAGCCTCTATGATAGTCGTCACTTGGCTAGAGCCAAGCGACAGTATATTTTAAAGTATTATACTTATGATAATCAATAAAGAAAC
>JAYVHJ010000195.1:0-2256 GCA_043771315.1 Raineyaceae bacterium | reverse complement strand
GTTCAATACCTCCGTAAAATTGGGCTACCTTGAAAAATCACCAGTTGAAAACATCATTTGGAAAAAAGACCCTGAAAAAGAACTTATTTACCTTGAAACAGACGAGTTGCAACGTGTGGAGGACTTCAAAACCGACATCATAGGACTTGAGAAAATAAGGGATTTGTTTGTTTTGGTGTGTTATTGTGGGCTTTCTTTTGCTGATTTGGAGATGCTGAAGCAGTCGGATATTGTGGTTGGAACTGATGGCAGGGACTGGATAGACCTCACACGAAAGAAAACAAACGGACTAACGCAAGTACCAATACTAGAAAAGGCAGCAGAAATAATAAAAAAGTACGGAGGTGTTGAAAAATTGCCTATCTTGACTAATCAGAAGTATAACGGATATTTGAAAGAAATTCAAGTTTTATGTAATATTTCTAAGAATTTGACAAGCCACGTAGCAAGAAAAACTTTCTGTATGATGGCAGTAAACGAGTGGGATATTCCAGTTGAAACTCTTAAAACTATGGTAGGACACAAAAAAGAGGCAACCACTAGGAAATATTACATAAAAGTTCTAATGAAAAAAATTGCTAAGGATATGAAAAACGTAAAATAAAAACCACTAAAAATTATATTTATGGGAGATTTTGAAGATTTTGACAACTATGATAATGATAAGTTAGGACGTGACCCAAGCCCTCTAATTATTATTGGTTTAGGACTAGGACTTATTGGAGGACTAGCAAAGGGACTTTATGAACTTTATTTGTATGTTTTTATTGATTTTGTTGATTGATTTTGACTTAGTTTTAGGACTAATATTAGCTTTAATAGCGTTTCGCTAGCTAGTATTAGTTCTTTTTTCTTTTTTTGGTGACAGTTTTGGTGAGCCATCTAGAAGGTCATAAAATAACTTTACTGTTTTGGTCGCCATCTAGAAATAAATTAAAGGCACTTGGTGAGTACGTCATTCGGTTAAATTTGCCCCTCATACTTTTGAAAAAAAAGTATTTCGGTGCAAATTTACCCTCATTCCTTTGGAAATTTGATAAGCAAGGACAGGCAGGAAATACGCCCCCAGTACGCCTATTTTTAGCACTAAACATAGTACTAGCAACTGCTAGTTAGCAACAGGACAAGAACATTAGCTTAGAATTATTCCCAATTCTAAGTATAGAGCATTGACAGGCTGAAAAATACATAAAAGTTCATTCTTTTGTGTGCGTGGTGCTAGTGCTTACGTCCTTCATTTCGCTAAAACGCTCATTCAGTCCGTAGCACTACCAACACACCACAAAAAAAGTTATACATTAAAATACATACTAGTTCATTCTTTTATTAGCGTTTTGGTAGTGCTTACGTCATTTCGCAGGCACAGGGCTAACGCCCTTACGCCTGCTCATTCCGTAGCACCACCAAAAACACTAAAATAAAAAGTTATACATAAGTTGTTGATGCCTAATCGCTAAACCGCTGGCGTTTGCGGTGGTGTCGCTAATGCTCCACCAAGCGCAAACGCAGGCGGTTTAGCTCAAATATGCCTCCGCACCGACAACTCCTCGCTGGATTGTTGGTAAGGTTGCGCAGGGAGAACGGCTTTTGACACGTCTAACATTGTTCCGCCCTGCGCCCCCACCCCCCAAAACTGTTACCAAATCCCCCCAACACCCCAAAAATGGTTTTTACTTATAGCGTTTCCGCTCATTTTTTGTCGTCTAGAGCAGGTTTAAAAATTCGTTTAAAATTGCTGAAAAGGCATCTAAAATATAGGGTTACGGGAGGGCAGGCAATTTTAAAGAATTTTTAAAGAATATGTTTGAAATCAAGAGAAAGGAGGCGCAAAAGCGCAGGGAAGAAGAAAGAGGGCGCAGGAGCGCAGGCAGGGAAAAAGGACAAACCCAAAGGCAAACCCTAAACATCTATTATGATTCTTAATAGCTTCTATTACTTACTATAGTTTAGCTGATGCCTTATTTAGAATGATTATATATTTTGTATTTTGACATAATTTTATGTATTTATTACATAATAGTTTGTATTTTATTTGGTTATTAACTTATTATTTTGTATTTTTACAAGTAGAAAGAAACAGAAAAACAAATTATTCACAAATAACCAAATACAAATATGTTTCCAAACATCAAAAGCCCAGACGAATTAACAGTATTTTCAGGCAGTACGGAAATACGACTACAAAGCCCAATCAAAGAAGACCCGTTTTTAGATAATTCGGAGCTTGAAAACAAGAAAAAAGGCGCAATGATTAAC
>JAYVHJ010000194.1:0-2983 GCA_043771315.1 Raineyaceae bacterium | reverse complement strand
GGTGCATACCCGCACAAACAAGCTGAGTAGCCAACCAGCACAAGTGTATGTGAGCAGGTTACTTAGGGTGCGCTCTTTTGAGCTAAAAGACCATTTGGGAAATGTGCGTGTAATGGTAGAAGACCAGAAAAATGAAGATAAAACCGCTAAAATAGCCTCTTACTACAACTACTATGCTTTTGGTATGGAAATGCCAAATAGAACCTTTGATGGCGAAATGGCGTATAGGTATGGGTTTAATGGGCAAGAGAAAAGCCCAGAAATAGCAGACGGACATACTACGGCACTTTATTGGGAATATGATAGCAGAATTGGGAGAAGATGGAATATTGACCCAGTAGATTTCCCTCATTTAAGTCCTTATGCTACTTTTGATAATAATCCTATTTATTTTGGTGACCCATTAGGTTTAAAAGCAGAACCACCAACTGATGGAGAAGAGCGAGAAGATGGAACAGTTCACTCAGATAGTGACGGCACTTGGAAATATGAAAAAGCATCACAAACTTGGAAAGGACAGAATGGAGTAGCAGATGTTAAGCATAACTATACCATTCAAGAAGAAAAACCTTGGGAACAATATTTGATAAATGGTTTTGGTTCAGTATTTAAGCCTATTGGGAAATTTTTAGGTATTAAAGAGCAAGAATTTTCTGGTGGAACTGATAGAGAAACACCACCTAAAGTGTGGTGGCTTGCAAATAAGTTCACTCGTGGAGTACTAGGATTATTTACTAAAAAACCTGAAGTAAGTATTCTTGAGAAAATCCCCCCCTATGCTGAAAGATATGACTATAATACAGATAAAAAAAGTAATGAAAACTACGAAAAAGATAAAAAAATTGCAGACGGGAGAAATATAGCATATATTGGGTGGTTAGTTAAATACTATCAAGGAGTTGCCGCACTTGCTATAACTATAAAACAAACAGATGAATTAATTATTGAAGCATATAGCAGAGGCTTAATTATTGGCAGTCCAGAAATGGACTCAGAAGATAACAGGTATTACTTTCATGTGAACATAATGAAAAACAATTTGGCACCACCTAATGCTCATTTACTCGTACCTAATAACTATAAATTACCAGCAGGAATTGAAGATAACAGACCGCCAAAAAGACACAAAAAATAAATAACAAAATTTATGCCGAATCTTAGCGTGTTGGGTAAATTACCAGAGGATATTCTCATTAAGTATGCAAATGGCTATAGGGGCGTTTGTAGAATGTATATAGATGCTCCTATTGAATATTTTGGTACTAATAATCACATACTAAAAGCTTTTGAAGATTACACTTATCTAACAAATGAAAATATCTATATAGAAGATATCTGCTTTGCACGAAACCTTAGAGATGTGTACAACAAAATTTATCCAGAAACTAGCAGAGAAATAATAGAAATAGTATTTAATAATGAGCAATCAGAGTTAAATGGTAAATTTTTGGGATATGACATAGAGGATAGGGGAGATTCAAATATTTTAAAAATTATATTGCCATTTTATTTAAAAGAATACACATGTGATAATTTTAATGTTTTCCAAAAAATGCTAATATTAGTTTCAAAGAATGTATTTCCTTTATTAAATGAAAATCAATTATTTAAAACTTATGAAGATGCAAGTATGGCATTGAGTCTTTTACAAGGAGTTTTTGATATTTTTGGTAAAAGTAAATTTCATCATATATTTGAAGTCGCTGGTGTATATCTAGTAGAATAAGTGCTAAAAACCCTCTTGTGCTGTTCCTGTGGTGTCAGGTTTTTCCACCTGACACCAAGCTACGCCAAGCAATGTATTTTAAGCATTTCTATAAGCAAAAACCACCGTATTTGGGTGGTTTCTGTGGTTTTATAGGGTAGTGGCTAAAGACTACTTTGGTGCTAAAAACGTGTGTTTAGTATATGACAAAAATGGTTTTTTACTCCCAAATGCTGATGGTATTTTCTCTGATACATTGACTAAAAACCTCATTGTAAGACACCCAACAAAAGCAAATACCTACTTCTTGTTTAGCAGAAGCAGCACAGATGGACAACTGCGCCGTACTACTATTGAGAAAGTAAATGGAAATTATGAAGTAATAGCCAAAAATGTGGTCATACCTACTAATGGAGCTACTTCTGCGCATTTTACGGCAATAGAAGACCAAAACCAAAACCAAATCTTGCTTTATGCCACTCGTGGAAATCTTGTAGATAAAAAAGCGGAACTTATTGTTATTGCGCTCACTGATAACGCCATAAGTGCGCCAATACTGCTTGCAAGTTTAGATTACCCAGAAACAGATGCTTACAAAGGTGGAGAACTACAAATAAGCCCAGACGGCAAGGAACTGCTTTGGTATCATTTAGGGGAGCGTTTGGCGTGGTTTGATGTGCAAGAAATGAAACCAACTACCTTTTTGTTGGGGCTGGGGGGAACAAGTGCCACACTACTTAGTGGCTCTCCTTTGGAAGAAATGGCAATGACTTATTACACCCAAACCACACACGCCAGCCTAGATATTGACAAAAATAATAATTTGTTTTTTACACAAAAAACACTACAAAATATAGAAAATATCTATAAAAATGGTATATTGCAAAGCGTGACAGCAGGAGATGTGCGTAGAGGCAAAGATGATGTAATACAGGGGCTTGTAAGGCAGTTTGGTTTTGGCTTGCCTGTGCAGGTGCACACACGCACAAACAAGCTGAGTAGCCAACCAGCACAAGTGTATGTGAGCAGGTTACTTAGGGTGCGCTCTTTTGAGCTAAAAGACCATTTGGGAAATATCAGGGTAATGGTAGAAGACCAGAAACAAGCTGATGCAAGTGCTAAAGTCCAAAGTTATTCTAATTATTATGCCTTTGGTATGGAAATGCCAGGGCTGCAATACGCTGATAATCAGGAATATAGATATGGGTATAACGGCAAAGAAAAGGAGAATGAACTCAACCAACAAAACTATGATTTTGGAGCGAGGATTTATGATAG
>JAYVHJ010000193.1:0-1592 GCA_043771315.1 Raineyaceae bacterium | reverse complement strand
CTATTTATATGCTAACTACATCAAAAAGTTAATACAAATTAACAATAACATAACATTACAAAGGAATTGTGAATTATGAATGAATACAGATAAGAAAGTGATTAGGAATGAAAATTAAATAACTTAACTTTTTAGTTTCTATAATAACTTAATAAGTAAAGTTTTAAACTCGTACTTCGTACCTCTTATTTCGTACCTGTTCCTAATTAAGTCAAATCAAAATAAAAATAATTTGAGTAAACTATCTAAAATACATATCTTTGCGACTTGAAAAATAAAAAATTAGAATTAAAAATCTTATGGAATTTATAGAATTACGTTTTGTTTTGGATACAGAATTCAACGAAATATTAGTAGCAGAGCTAGGAGAAATTGGTTTTGAGTCTTTTATAGATACAGAAAATGGCTTAAATGCCTATATTCAGGCAGATTTGTATGATGAAAATAATATAAAAGAAATAGCACAAACCTATCAAGAAACTTTTACATTTAGTTTTGAAACCGTTGTTGTTCCTAAAATGAATTGGAATGAAGAGTGGGAAAAAAACTATCCACCTATTATTGTGGCTGAACAATGTATTGTAAAAGCCTCTTTTCATCAAATTGAGCAAAAATATCCCTACGAAATTACCATAAATCCTAAAATGTCTTTTGGTACAGGACACCACGAAACTACAGCTTTGATGCTAGAAAATCAACTTTCTGTCAATCATAAAGATAAAAATATTGTTGATGTGGGTTGTGGAACAGGTATTTTGGCTATTATGGCGTACAAATTGGGGGCAAAATCTGCAGTTGCGTTTGATATAGAAGAATGGGCAGTGGAAAACACAAAAGAAAATTTTTCTCTGAATAATTGCCCAGTTGATAATCAAAGCCATATTTTTATGGGAACTATCAAAGACATTGACCCAAAAAGTAGCTTTGATATAGTTTTGGCAAATATTAACCGCAATGTTTTGCTTGCGGAAATCCCTACATATACGCAAATGCTTGCGGAAAATGGTTTTTTGCTTGTGAGTGGTTTTTATGAGCAAGATATGGAAGATATTTCAAATGTTGCGACAAGTGTAGGACTTCAAAAAATTTCTTACAAAGTGAAAAATAATTGGACTTCTATTATTTTTCAAAAAATATAGTGTAAAACACAAATTAAATGTAGTTTACACCCTTGGTGTAAACTACACAAATATCAAATTATACATTAGCGTTTTTTATGCTTTTGTCAAACCTTTTTTATAGGTTTCAATGGCTCTATCTCGTGCAAATTTGTGTTCTACCATTGGTATTGGATATGTAAAACTACTAAATTCTGGCACCCATTGACGAATATAAGCAAGTTTTGCATCAAATTTTTTGGTTTGTTCACTAGGATTAAAAACCCTAAAATAAGGCGCAGCATCACAGCCAGAGCCTGCTGCCCATTGCCAACCGCCATTATTTGCTGCCATATCAAAATCTAATAGTTTTTCTGCAAAATAAGCCTCGCCCCATTGCCAATGTATGAGCAAATGTTTGGTGAGAAAGCTTGCTACAATCATTCTGACTCTGTTGTGCATATATCCTGTGGCGTTTAGCTCCCGCATTCCCGC
>JAYVHJ010000192.1:0-16659 GCA_043771315.1 Raineyaceae bacterium | reverse complement strand
CCAAGTGGCATAATTATGTGTAGAGCCTAGCAAAGGTTGCATTTCAGGCAATGAGCGTGTATGTGTGTAGCGGTAAAGCACGCCTGTACGTGTTCCCCAATCTGCCTCACGCATATAAGTATTGTCACCACCCCAAATCATTAAGTCAGGTTTTTGTTTGCTGATACTTGTAAATATCTCATAATCACCACCATAAGGTGTTCCTGGGCGGTCGTAAGGAGTGTCATTTACATACGTGCAACTCCCAAAAGCTATTTTGAACTCTGGTGGTTCTGTGCGGTATTGCCACAAAGTTTGTGACTGAAATTCTAGTGGATAATTGCGTTTTACAACTTTATTATTGATATAAAGTTCATATTCATATTTTTTTGAGGGCAAAACCTCATCAGCTATGATTTTTGTAGCGAAAGCGTTATTTTTTTCTGTTAAAATTTCGTTTGTATAAGATTTTTTTTGTGGCGCATTTTTTTCCCAATAGGCAAATTTTACTTTTGCGGCTTGCTTGGTTTGTACCCAAAGTGCCACTTCTTTCATTTCAGAATAGCCCACCATTGGACCAGATTGCAATAATTCAGCTTGTGCAAAAGTATTTTGTAAGGTAAAAATACTAAAAATAATGCTTAGCAAGATAAACTTTTTATTTTTTTTCATAAGATGTTATACTGGTGTTTCAAGAAGAGTTACTTTAAGCAACTACTTCCGTTGTTATAATGTCATTTTTTATGGTAAAAAACTGTACTTCAACTTTCTTTTTTTCTATTAAATATTGCTGATACACCTCATTATAAGCAATTCTTTGGTTTAAAACGTCTTCATATTGATTATTTAAACCTAAAATAAGTTCACAAATCTCACGTACAGCGTGATTTTGTCCTTCATTGGCAGAAATATAATCTCCCAAATTATTTTTTTTGATATATTCCAAAAAAAGCGGACTTGCATTTCTACGTATTACAAAGCGTAAACCTACTTTTTGCGCCAAAGATAAGTCTAAAACATCATCAAAACAAAAGCTAACTTCAGTATTTTCAATAAGAAAATGCTTTTTGATATGCTCCAAAGCGTGTATTTTGTGGTCAAACCCAAAATAAACAGCATTAAAACATTCTCTTTTAGCCAATTTGAAGGCAGAAAGATTATTTTCACCTGTAATAATAGCAGTAAAAGGAATTTTGCCCGTTTTGAGCCAATAAGAAAATCTAAGCAAATTCGTCCCCATAGAATCTGCTTCAGAGAACGTACTATGCACATTTTCCCCTTTGATGCCTGCATTAAAAACACCGTCCCAATCAAATAGAAAGGCTTTTATATGTATTAGTTTTTCAGCAATAGAAGAAAACGGCAGAGAGAGCTCTCCACCGTTTTTTTCAAAAATAGATGCAATATTTGATAACATATTTACTTTTTATCTTTGTCTTTATTCCCTTTGGGGCTAGGGGGCTTTTTAACCAATTACGCCCAATTTCATCAAATCCTGAATATCCAACATACCTTTTAGTTTACCTTTTTCCGTAACTATCAGATTATCAACGCTTTTTTTCTTAATCATATCAACAGCAACAGATAAAAGTGCATCAGCATCAATAGTAAGCGGTTCATTGAATTTTAATGTAGAAAGTTTAGTTTTCAATACATCTTTTCCTTCTTTTTTAAGCAATCTACGCAAATCTCCATCAGTAAAAATGCCCGCAATATTTTTCTTAGCATCAAGCACTGTAACTGCTCCAAAACCTGATTCAGTCATCATTACAACAGCATCAAGCACCGTATCACCATCTTTTACAGTTGGGTTTTCTGTTTGCAAAATATCTCTCACACGCACTGTCATTAGTTTTGTGTGTTCTTCAAATTGCTTCGTTCCAAGTGCCGTAAAATTGTTGTCTGTAAGTTGTTTCATCAGTTTCCAAGGCACAGTAATAGTGTGTACGCCTAAGTCAAGTGCATTTCTTACGTGTTCTGCGTTGCGCACAGACGAAAACATAATTTTTGATTTGTAACCGTAAAAATTTACAGCATCAACACATTGTTGCACAAGCCCCAAAGCATCGTGCCCTTGGTCTTGCAAACGACCTACCAATGGGCATACATACGTTGCACCAGCTGCCATAGCCATATACGCTTGTTGAATGGTATAAACAAGGTGTATATTTACCATAAGTCCCTCATCAGTAAGACGTTTGCAGGCTTTTACGCCTTCCAAAGAAACAGGAATTTTGAAAACGGTTGTTTTTTTAGGTACACCAATTTTTATAAGGCGGTGTGCTTCTTTTACAATCTCGTCTGCATTGTCACCAAGTGCCTCTACTTGCAGAATAGGCACCATTTTAGCAAGTTTTAAAATAGTTGCATCTACGTCTGCGTGTCCATCACGGTGCATAAAAGTAGGCGTAGTCGTTAGCCCAGTCAAAAAGCCTAATTTGAAGGCTTCTTCAATTTCCTTGATGTCTGCTGAATCTAAATAAAGTTCCATTTATAATGATTTGAGGGTAAATTTTGATAAAATTTTGATAAGATATTTAAGCAATTACGAATTATCAATTACAAATGAATACAAAATGCTAAAGCTAATTATTAAATGTTTTCTTATTTTTGACAAATTTACAAGAAATTTTTAGTTTTTGATACAAACAAGAAAAAAAGAAAGAAAAAAGTTGTTTGTTTTTGTGAGAATTAGGAAAAAATGTAGGGGTTGGGCTTGCCCCTGCCCTTTTTGAGTTGGTTTAAAATCTATTTATTTGTGGTTTTGTGATTGCTGTATTGCTTACGCATGTTGGGCAGGGGCAAGCCCAGCCCCTACAAAATACAACTTATCCTATACCCATCATTTTTGAATAGATTGATTTCTCATTATTTTTGCGTACCTTTGCGGAAAATATTTTTATGACAAATTTCTTAGATTTTAAGTTTAATAAGCAAATTCTTAGCGCAATAGAGGATTTGGGCTACCAAACACCCACAGAAATACAGCAAAAAGCCATTCCACTCGCAATGGCAGGACACGACCTTTTTGGTATTGCCCAGACTGGTACAGGCAAAACTGCCGCTTATATGCTACCTATTTTGATGAAAACAAAGTTTGCACAAGGCGTAAACCCTCGTGCGCTTATCCTTGCGCCCACACGTGAGCTTGCTATACAAATAGGAGAAGCTATTAGAGAACTAACCAAATATACAGATTTGCGCCATACTGTGATTTATGGCGGTAGTGCTATCAAATTTCAGATAGAAGATATTAGGAAAGGTATTGATATTTTGGTTGCCACACCAGGACGACTAATGGACATTTATTTTAGAGAAGAACTGATACTCAAAGACTTAAAAACACTTGTCTTAGATGAAGCAGACCGTATGATGGATATGGGATTTATGCCCCAAATCAGAAATTTGCTGGAAATTATCCCTAAAAAACGCCAAAATATGCTATTCTCTGCCACTATGCCTGAGAGAATTATTAAACTTTCAGAGGAGTTTTTGGAGTTTCCTATGCACGTAGAAGCAAGTCCGCAGGCAACCACCGCCCAAACTATTGCACAAATTATTTATGAAGTACCAAATGCTCGTACAAAAATTTCCCTTTTGGAGCATTTATTGCAAGATGAGGAGGTTTTTACGAAAGTAATAGTTTTTACACGTACCAAAACAAGTGCTAACAATGTTTTTAAATACATTAGCCGCAAAATAGGTGAGGATAAGGTAAGAGTAATACACGCTAATAAAGACCAAAATGCTCGTATCAATGCAATGGACGCATTTAGAAATGAAAATGTACCTGTTTTGATAGCTACTGACGTTGTGGCACGTGGCATTGATGTCAGTATGGTGAGCCACGTAATTAATTTAGATGTGCCTGTCATATATGAAGAATATGTACATAGAATTGGACGTACAGGACGTGCAGGAAATGCTGGACTTGCTATTACATTTGTCAATGAGGCAGAAGTTTATCATATTCAAAAAATAGAAAAAATCATTAAAATGACTATTCCAAGAGA
The DNA here is from genome assembly GCA_043771315.1 of Raineyaceae bacterium. GTDB lineage: Bacteria > Bacteroidota > Bacteroidia > Cytophagales > Thermonemataceae > JANYGM01. The sequence goes on along the minus strand of JAYVHJ010000192.1, from coordinate 12,667 downwards.
GAAAATGCCTGCGGAAACCATTCTTTTTGAAACTGAATTTGAGGAAAAACAAACAATGCTTATGGAAATTGACAGGCAACATAAAAAAGAAGACCCTACTTTTCAGGGAGCTTTCCACGAAAAAAAGAACGTGATTGTTGCTAAAAAACGCATCAAAGCACCTCTCAAAAATTCAAAGAAATTTAAACAGACAACAAAAAGGAAAAAGTAAAAAGGCTTACAGCCTTAATAAACAATGTTTTTTTGATATGGGACGAGAATTATATTTTTTTAAATTTGACGCTGAACTTGCGAGAGAAAAATTGCCTCCTTTAATTGACAAAGAAGAAAATTTTTCATTTAAGCATCATATTTCAGAGGAATATAAAAAACCAGAAGATGATTTAGTGTTTAATAGTATCAGAAAAAAGATAGTTGAAAATGTTGAACTGCTATCAGCAAAAGAATTAGGACATTTCTATGACTGGTTTTATAATAGAAATTTTGAGCTTCTTACACACTTAAAGTATTATGATAATGGAAAAGTTTTACATGAAAAAATGAGTAGTTATGGTATAGATTTATTCTTTAGTGGGGGTAGTTCTTTTGTAAATATTTTTAATAATTCACTCGGGGATTATGAAGATTTAATGAATATTAATATGGGCGTTAATATTGGATATACTTGTGATGCAGAACAATTTATGGCTTTTTTAGATTATACTGCTTGTTTTATAGCTGAATTTCGTCTTTTTATCAATAAATATTATCATAAGCAACAAGATGATTGTGAAGATAATTTAAAAATAAAAAAAATAATTGAAGAGATGAATTTAAGCTCAAATAGTTCTTGCTATAAATTAGCATCATCTGAAATGGAAAAAAGAAAACCTTATGATATTGAAGAAATTGAGTCCTTGTCTAGTTGGGTAGAATTTCGTAAAACAATGGGGAATGAAATTTCTTATTCAATACCAATAGAATTGAAACGACTGCAGGGTAATGAAAGCTTTTGGTTACGCAGTATACCAATGCTAGAAATTTGTTCAGAACTAAAAAAGAAGATAGGAAACTATAAAGGAAAAATTACAATGTTACATTCGTGTTAAACAGTTTTTTGTGATTTGCTGACTTTATCTTAAATATTTTGCATTTCAAACTTTTTAACGTAACTTTGTCTATTATAAAATCAAAAGAAAATGAAAAATATCTTTATTATACTGATAATGCTTAGTGCCACTATTTTGCCTGCACAAGATAAAATAGATAGACTTGTAGAGCAACAAGCAACTACTAACGCCAAAATAGATAAACTTACAGAGCAGATAACAGAAACTAACAAGCAGGTTGCTATTATTGCTACAAAAGTAGATGGTATAGACAAACGAATTGATACCTTAGAAAAGTCTATTGATAAGCGTTTTGAGATGCAAAGTAACTTTATGATATTTATAATGAGCTTGCTGGGAGTGCTTATAGTTGCTATTTTTGGTTTTATTGGTTTTATTTTGTGGGATAGAAAAACTGCAAATGCACCACTAGAAGCCACTACAAAAGACCTCAAAAAAGAAATTGATTTGCTCAAAGAACAAGAGTTGAAACATCAAGAAAAAGAACAAAAAACAGACACTCTTTTAAAGAAAATACTTGAAAAATTCCCTGATTTAGCAGGATTAGCCTAACAAAAACCCACACAAAAGAAGTCTTCACTTTAAGTGAAGACTTCTTTATTTTAAAAACACCAAGCAAAATAACAATTTTATAAGAATTATAGTTAAGTTTACAGAAGAAAAATACAAAATGCCTTTCTCAAAAAACTAAAATGACTATACAAACTTATCCTACCACCACCGTAGGCGCACTTATTTTCAACGAAAAATCAGAAATTTTACTTATCAAAACCCACAAATGGCACCATAAATATGGCTTGCCTGGTGGAAAAATAGAACTTGGAGAAACTGCAGAAAATGCCCTTATTCGTGAATTTAAAGAGGAAACTGACCTAGATATCTTTGATATAAAATTTATTTTGATGCAAGATTGCATTTTTTCAGAAGAATTTTATAAGCCAATTCATTTTATTTTCCTAAATTATACCGCCAAAACTATCTCAAAAGAGATTATCCTCAATGATGAAGCGCAAAGCTACATTTGGGTAAGCCTTGAAAACGCCCTTTTGCAAGACCTCAACACGCCTACACGCCTGCTTGTGCAAACCGTTTTGAATGATAAATTATAAATAAACCCTAAGGGTGTAACCTTTTGAAATTCAAAGTTTTAACCAAATTACACCCTTAGGGTTTTAATAAAAAATATATGGAAATACTTAATAATCAAGACGTTGTACCGCAAGTTGCTGTTATTACAGGTGCAGCAAAGGGTTTGGGGCGTGCCATTGCCTTGCATCTTGCCAAAAACAGTTATAGTGTGGTTTTGCATTACCATAAAAGCAAAGAAAATGCAGAAATATTACAACAAGAAATAAAAGATTTGGGCGCAAATGCCGTTATTTTTCAGGCAGATTTAAACGAAAAAATAGGCATAGAAAACCTTATCAGTTTTGCAGAAACCACTTTTGGTAGAATTGATGTGCTTATCAATAATGTGGGGAATTATCTCAAAAAAGATATTTTGGAGGTAGAATATGAAGAATGGAATGAAATAATGAATAATAATTTGACAAGTGTATTTTATTTGTCTAAATTGAGTGCTAAAATAATGCAAAAGAAACAGTTTGGGCGCATCATCAACTTAGGATTTGCCTCTGTGGGGCAAATAAAAGCTGAACCAATGATTTTACCTTACTTTATTGCTAAAACAGGTGTACTTATTCTTACCAAATCTTTAGCAAAAGAACTTGCAAAAGATAATATAAACGTACATCTTATTTCTCCTGGCGTATTAGAAAACAGCATTAGCAAGCCCTTAGAGGAGATTCCAAAAGGAAGATTAGCCACTTTTGAAGAATTTTGTAGGGTGCTGGATATGCTGATTTCAAAGGAAAATGATTATCTTACAGGCACACACATAGAACTTGCAGGCGGTTGGCGGTTGTAAGAAATAATCAAAAACAGTAAAAATACACAGAAAATTACTGAAATTATGACTTTTTTAACTAAATATCACATCAAAATAACTTTACTTTTTTTACTTTTTCTACAAAATTTTATAAGTTATTCGCAACAGACAGAAAGCATTTTTTCTCCTATCAATGGCACAACTGTAAGTTTTACAGAATTTATTGATGCTATGGTGGAAGGCGACAAACTGATACCAAAAAATGGCAAAACTTATGAACTTGTCATTAAAAATGTAAGGGTGCAATTTGTCAAAAATATAGACAAAGGCAAAAATGGTATGGACGAACGTTTTGGTAGCAAAAACCCTTCCCCAATTTATATAAAACCTAATTTACGCATTGCAAACATAGATTTTGACCCAGAATTTTGGTTTGTTCCTCGTAATCTCGTTTTTGAAGGACACGTTTTTTTCACCAGTTTACAACATTTTCAAGGACTGTTTAAAGAGTGTACTTTTAAAAAATCTTTGGCATTTTTTAGCAACCAAATTGAGTTCATAGACTTTGTAGATTGCCGTTTTGAGAATGGTTTTCGTCTTGCAAGATGTGCTGTAAACGACCATTTAAGATTTGAAAAATCTACCATTGATATTAAGAAAAACCTTGTTGATGGCATCACCAAGAGTAATTTTGGTGTAGAAACCAAAAGTTTTTTCATAGATAATAAAACCCAAAATTTAGACCTTGTTTTGCAAGATTGTAAGATTTTGGTGGCTGATAGTTTGCGCCACAAACCACAATTTTTTGTAAGTATTAGCAGTTCTGTTTTTAGTAATATTCGTTTGATAAACAATATTATAGAAACTTCTATTGATATGGAAAATTCTGCTATTAGTAATAATTTTCAGCTAGAAAACACCAATTTTAAGGGCAAATTATTTATTTTTGGCGTGAATATCAACCCACTTGGCACACGCTTGGATTGGAATTTGGTTACTAAAAAACTTGCCGTTCAAGATAAAAAAACAAAGCAAAACTTTAGTTATAATGACAAAGAAATAATGCCTGTGGGTATGTTTAACGAGCTTTTTAGCGTTTATTCTGTTATTTATACGGCTTTCAAATCACAGGGAAACAGATATAGTACAAATCTTTGTTATATTGAATGGAAAAATCTGGAAACGAAATATCTTTCCAAGTTACAAGAACAAAATAAAGAATTTAGTATTTATTTTACTTATTTAATGAATGTTTTTTTGGACGCTTTTTGTGATTATGGTACAAACCCACTAAAATCTTTATATATATCTTTTTATGTGATGCTTTGCTTTGCCGTTTTGTACTTTTTCTTACCTCACAATTTTGGTCATTACAATGAAAGTTTTTATAAAACTTTATCAGGCTATCTAAGTCAAATAAATAGTGTTACAGACATTAAAAACACGCTTATTCTATCAAAAACACAATACTCTCGTGAAACAAAAAGCGTAGTAGAATATATCAATACGCTTAAAACAGAAAAGAAAGCATTTTATTATTATATTGTTGCTATTCCTGACCTTGTGAGACATTATATTAGTAGAATTTTTATGCGGTTTTCTTTTTATTTGGGGCTGAAAATCACTACTTTTTCAGAAAACAAACGCTATTTGGCAGAGCCTGTGATGTTTTTGGTAATATTATGGATTGTAATAAAAAAACTTTTTGTACGTACATTAGACTGCGTTGCGCTAAGTATGAATATTTTTACAACACTAGGTTTTGGTAGTACCGAGATGATAGGTCTTCCTATGTATCTTACTGTAATAGAAGGTTTTATAGGTTGGTTGTTGCTTAGTTTTTTTAGTTTGTCGCTGATAAGTCAGTTGATAAATTAAGACATAACTTGATGTTCTTCACAATCAATTCTTATTTCTTCATTTTGAAGTGTTTTTTGTAGTAAATTACAGAAATGTGTTGCACCTTTTTTTTCATAATTTTGACAATTAAAGCACATTCGTTGTAAAGTAATTACATTTGATTTTTGTAATGCAAGAATGATATTCATTAAATTTTGCCAAAGTTCATTTTTATCTTCCATTGCCATATCCTCAATAGGAGATTTTAGAATATTTGCAAATGTAGCAAGTTTTTTAGCCATTTCTGCGCCATTTTCTGTTGTTTTGATACTATAACTACGGCTATCTTTCGTGTCTATTTCTTTGACAATCAGTTTTTTCTGTTCCAATGACTTGACAGCATCACTAATAGTTGGCTTTGTAAGGTTAAATTCTTGTGCCAAATAACTCACCTTACAATATTCTTGTTGGTGTAATTCAATAAAAATAAGCAGTTGAATTTGTATTGGACTTAATCCAAATGTTGTACTTTCTTGCCAAAGTAAGACACGAAAAGCCTCAGAAATACGTTCTAAAGCAACAACAATCTTGCTTTCTATATTTTTATTTTGCTCTTCTAAATCAAATATAGATTTTTTCATATTTTTTCTTTTTCTAAGTTTCTTCAAAATTATTGCAAATATTAGCGTTTATGAGCAATTTTATTTTTAATTATTCATAAACGCCATTTATTTATGACTAACAATCACAACTAAAGTCCTCAAAATAAGCATAATTTGGAGAAACAACACCATTGATAGTAACTATTTTATCAAGTCGCACAAGTTCACCCATCACTAAAAGCATAAATTCCTCTTTGTTTTTGGTGAAAATATCCGTAATAATAGTATTGAGCGTGATTAACTCTTGCAATTCTGTAAAATACTGAATTTTGCAGAATTGTTTCAAAGTAGCTTTTTCAATCAAAATATCATGAAAATGACAATTGATAGGAATATAACTATTTGCCTTACTTTCCATTTGTTTTAGATTTTCCATTTGCGTTGTTTCAATTAAATTTAGTTACAACCTTTCATTTCAATGATAAAATAGCCTTTTTCATTGATGATGGCTTCTTTATCAGTAGGTAATTGTTCTATATGACAGAAAACACATTCTTTTGTTGTCAAAACCTGCCCTTCTTGTCCTTTCAGAGCAAGATATTCTCTACCAAATTGGTAGATTTTTTCTGTATCCCTGATGCTTGTAGGCACGATAATATCAAAATGCATTATTGCATTATCTTTTTTTGTTACGTAAGTATCCCAAACTGCGACTTCCATATTTTTTTGATTTAGCTTTTTGTATTATGAAATTTAATTATTTTTTTGTTTAGATAATTTCAAGATTTAATTTATTGTTATTCAATATTTTAAGCAAATTAAATCTCATAAATTAAATCTTGAAGTTTATCTTAAATTTATTTTACAGAATATGGCAATGTTAATTTACCACTTGCCACAGAATAAACTTTATACACCCCCAACATAGGTTTTTCGTTACTTTCGTTGTGTGTGCCTACTTCTGTTTTACCATCACCTGTATTCACTTCCATAAAACAGGTTACGGCATCAAATTTAAAATCAATTTTATTGTTGATACGATAGTTAGGCACAACAACTTTGATGCTATTTCCTTTTGCAATTATATTAAAACCAGGACTATCCATATACATTGGCATATTGGGAGCTGTTTTTGGAAGCACAACCGTTTTATCCTCTTTCTTAAATTCTTTTACAGAAAGACCGCCAGCTACTCTTTTATCTTCTACCAAAATCACCCAATGTGGATGCCAAATGATGCCATCATTATCAAATTTGCCATCAGTATTTTCGTCCCAAAGAGGGCTATCATCAAAATCAGGGTGCGAGGTAAGTGCCAAAGCCACAATACCCTCCGTTTGGTTAAAGCCTACATCAGTCGGCTTTAACGTAGTAGGAAAAACATAGCCCAAAACACCTGCACCATTCAGTTTTCCAACAGGTTTTGGTGTAGTTTCACCTGCTATTCCTTCCACTTTTATTTCCCACACAGTAATGCCCAGAGGAACATTATGCGTAACAGAGGCAGATTTTATTTTGAAGTTTTTTCCATCATAATTGCCACACTTGTCGCAAGCATTTGCTGATACCAAGCCAACTACAAGAAGGCTAAGAGTTAAGATGATTTTTTTCATTGTTTTTTTGGTTTAAAATTGAGATTTATTTTGAAGGTTATTTTAAATTTATTTATTTTTGTTATTAAAAGTTAGCAATCCTAACTTTTAATAACAAAAATAAAATTTAGGCTTTCACATCAGCCATAGATGCCCCAAAATTGAGGTGCAAAACATTGCCATTAGGCGTTAGTAATGCAGGAACAGATTTTACTCCCTTCACTTCTGCTTCTGGGATACGGTTTTTTTGTTCGCCTAAATGTACGACTTCCACATTTTCAGCACCAATAAGTGAAACAATTTCTTGTTCTGCACTTATACATACAGGGCAACCTGCGTGATAAAAAATTGATTTTGACATCTGATTATCTTTATTTTGGATTGTTGAGCAATATTGCTGGCACAAATATAGTTAGAAATCCTAACTAAAAAAATATTTTGGCATTTATTTTCAAAAAAAATTAAAAAAGGCTTTAAAATATCAAAATAGAAGGTATTTATTTTTACTGTTGTTTTTCTTTTAAGTGATAAATAAGAAACTTAATTAAGTCCTATTTAGTTATTGGAGTAACCAAATTTGAATTTACACCTAAAAAATGAGCATTATTACCGCTATTGCAACGGCTACACCGCCTTTTAAACACAATCAAGAAGATATTTTAGCATTTATGCAAAATGTCTATATAAATACTTATCAAATTGATGAAAAAGAACTACGCAAAATAAAAATTCTTTACAAAAAAACTGGCATTAATACACGTTATTCGTGTATTTCAGACTATTCTAAGCCCCAAAATGAATGGGAGTTTTACCCAAAAAATGCTCAACTTGAACCTTTTCCTGATGTGGCTTTGCGTATGAGTTATTTTGATAAATACGCTCTTCCTCTTGCACTAAAAGCTATCAAACAACTTCCTGATTTTCAAGAAAATAATACAAAAAATCAACAAAAAATAACGCATTTATTAACAGTAAGTTGTACTGGTCTTGCTGCGCCTGGTCTTGATATTGCACTTGTCAATGCACTTCATCTTCCTACAAATACGGTAAGAAGTTCTGTGAATTTTATGGGTTGTTATGCTGGTTTTCACGCCCTAAAACAGGCAGATTATATCTGTAAAGCAGATAACACAGCACGTGTTCTTGTGGTTTGTGTAGAACTTTGTACCCTCCATTTTCAAAAAAACTATGATACAGACAACCTAACGGCAAACGCACTCTTTGCTGATGGTGCTTGTGCGTGTATTGTTGCGCCTACACCTACGGTTATACCTGCAAATGTGCATAAAAATGACGTACAAGGACTTACAATAGAGAATTTTTATTCAGAAATTTTGGCAAATGGAGAGAAAGATATGGCGTGGCGTATCACGAGTAGCGGTTTTTTGATGACTTTAAGTGGTTATATTCCGCAACTTATTGGCAAAGATATGAAAACTTTATTTGAAAAAGTGCTTTTAAATGCTAATTTGGCACAAAACAACATCAAACATTGGGCTATTCACCCTGGCGGAAAAAAGATTTTGGAAGCCGTAGAAAATAGCCTACAACTACCTCAAAATGCCTTAGAAATCTCTCATAATGTATTAAAAAACTTTGGTAATATGTCGTCTGTTACTATCTTTTTTGTCTTAAAAGAAATGTTAGAAGAGAAAAATAAGCATGAAAAACACGAAAAAGAATACATTTTTGCTACTGGTTTTGGACCTGGTCTGACTATGGAAACGGCTATTTTCTCCTAAAATAGCCATTTATCTTAACTTTATAGCAAATATCACACCATTTAATACAAAAAAGAATGATAAATGTATTAAAATTACTTTTATTTGTGTGGTTGACTACCTCGTTTGTCGTTACTATACCTATTGTTTTGACAATGACCATAAAAGGTTATTTTGAAGGACTGAAAAAATCAGATTATGAAGCCACAGGAAACGCTATTGTTATCTTTATTTTTAGTTCTTTGATAGGATTTCTAAGTGTTTTGCGTTATACATTCCCTTTTTTGCTTTTGGTTTGGCTACCATTATGGTTATTACGTAAAAATACCCCCATTTTTGACAATAATATACTCTATGTTGTAGTTGGTAGTGTTTTTGGGCTTGCTTATTGGCTGCTACTTTCACGTTTTGACCCACATTTTAGAGAAACACTTAACACAGAAACATCTTCAAAATGGCTATTTTGCTTTGCAACAGTAGCAGGAGGCGGATTTATGTTTTGGCTTGGGTATAACAATTAGAATATGCTACTTAAAACAGCATTTGGATATTTTTTGAATACTACCAATTTACTAATTTTTTTATTTTTTTTCAATTTTTCAATTTTTTGGTTAGATTTTTGCTACCTTGTAGAAGTGTTACCAAAGTTTTAACTTAAATTTTACTTAAAACCTTCATTAAACTACGACAACTATGAACAAATTTATCACTATACTTGCTTTATCCGCTTTATTATTTGTCGGATTTTCCTACGAGGCAAAAGCACAAGAACCCGCATTGAAAGTTGCAGAAGTGCAACCAGAGCCTGTAGGAGGCTTAAAATCATTTTTTGAATACTTAGAAACCAACCTACAATATCCGCAGGAAGCCAAAAATGTACGCCTTGAAGGGCGTGTAATGGTGCGTTTTGTCGTTGAACTTGATGGCAGCCTAAAAAACATTGAAGTTGTCAAAGGAATTGGTGGTGGTTGTGATGAAGAAGCCGTTAGACTTATCAAAAATGCCCCAAAATGGTTGCCAGGTAAAAATGCAGGAAAACCTGTAAGAGTAGAAGTTACTCGTCCAATAGCTTTTAAATTACAGTAAATTCAATTACGAATTATCAATTACGACAAAATGGCATACTTATTTTTGTCGTAATTGATAATTCGTAATTAACTACGCAGTTGGTAGTGTAAAATAAAAAGATGAACCTTGTCCTATTTCACTTTCTACCCATATTTCTCCGCTATTTTTTTCCAAAAATCCTTTTACGAGCAAAAGACCTATTCCTGCGCCTTTGTTCTCCTCTCTCTCTGCTAAAAGTGATTTTGCCTGTGGCTTGAACAGTTTTTCCTGAATTTCCTTAGACATTCCAACGCCTGTATCTTTTATCCTAATAATTATTTTGTCTTCTTTTTTTGCAGCCGTAACGCTGACTGTTCCACCAGTTTGTGTGTGTTTGATAGCATTAGAAATGATATTTTGAAGAATAGAAAGAAGCATTTTACTGTCTGCAAAAATCATTACATCTTCACCAATTTCGTGGTGCAAACTGATAGTATTGAGGTTTGCGTTTTCTCCCAACATATCAAAAACCTTCTTCACATAGCCTAAAAGCGGTATTTTTGCTGGAGCAAACGCTTCTGATGCGTATTTTATTCTTGCCCATTCTACCAAATAATCCAACATATCTAACTCATCTTTAGAAGATTGGCACGCAAGTCCAAGCATTTCTTTGACAAGGGGTTTCTCCATCTTATCAATATTTATACTTAAATATTCTAAAGTTGCTATAATACTTGCAAGCGGACTACGTAAGTCATGAGAAACAATAGCCATCACACTTTCTTTGTGTGCGTTAAGGTCTTCCAAATCTTTGACATATTTTTTTATGACATCTTCCGCTTTCTTTATTTCTGTTTGATTTCTCAAAATTTTCACATAACCTAGTTGCTCCCCTTCAAGGCTTAATAACGGAAAAACCAGCCCAAAAGCGTAAAAAGTGCTTCCATCTTTGCAAATATGCCATCTGTTATCTGTTGCTTTGCCTTTTAGTGTAGAGTTTTTGATTTCACTTTCAGGAATACCATTTTTAATGTCATCTTCCGTAAAGACTATATTAAAATGTTCTCCTATTATTTCATCTGTTTCATAACCAAAAATAGTGGTTGCACCAGAATTCCAACTATTGATAATAAGGTCGTTGTCTAGTGTAAAAACAGAATAATCTTGCAGACTATCAATGACTTGCGCATAAAAATCCGCCGTAGGAATATATTTGCTTTTTAGGATTTTAGGTTTATTCTGTTCTGATTTCATTTGATTTTAGTTGATTTTAGTTTTTAATGTGTGTTTTTCTAAGTACGAAGTTTTGAAACACGAAATACAAAAAAACATGTCATTGTATTTCAAACTTCAAAAAATTTCTAATAATTCATATTTTATTTCTCTAAAAATAAAACTTTCACCTACTTTTTTGCGCATAAGCATCTCTCCTATTGGTGATTGTGGCGAGATAACAAAATATTTTTTGTTTGCTACTTCTAATTGACCTATTCCCACAGACACAAAAAAATCTCCTTTATTGGTCAGAACTAAACTACCCAAACCAACATTACTCACACTATCAATGCTTTTTGCTGTTATTTCCGAAAGGATTTGATATTGTTTTTGTGCCTCTTGAAGGCGTTTAGAACAATTTTCTATTTCTATTTGCATCATTGCACGAGTAGTTTCGTATTTGTCGCCTGCGCTACTTTTTGTATCACTTTGCGAACTTTCTTGTGCAACACGAATGTTATTTTGTAGCATTTCAATATTTTGAGCCACATACAACAAGCAAGCATTATGTATTTGATTTTTTAGTGTCATATTTTAATTATGAATTTTAAATTGTGAACTGTGAATAAATACAAAATATTAGTAATCAGTGTATTATGTATCACAATTAAACCGAAAAAAAACATTATTTTGCAGTAATTGATAATTCGTAATTCGTAATTGTTTTAAAAAAACAGTTGTGCTACCCTTCCCATATCCAACGTAACAATAATTTTTTCTCCAATGGGTGTATAATTAGGATTTGAGGAGGCAAAAAGTTGCGCAATAAGGCTATTTATTTCCATTGGTGCAAGTTTTATTTGTCGCATTGCTGTGCGTTGTGCCAAAGCACGAGCTATATGTTGATGCGTTTCTAATGTTATCTCTGATTTGTGCATCTTAAATTGTTCTATCAAACTCTCCAAAATATTTTTTTCATTTTCACTAGGAATGCCCGCAGGAATACCCAAAAGCAATATTTCACCCACTTTTATTATATCAAAAACAAATCCTAATGCTAAAATTTCTTCTTTCATTTCCTCCAAAATAGCAAAATCAGCAGGGTTAAAGATGATTTTGATAGGAAAAAGCAACTGTTGCGACACACCTTTTTTATTGGTCAAAAGCAACAAATAACGGTCATAAAGTATGCGTTGATGCGCCAAATGTTGGTCTATGAGCATCAAACCAGAACGGATTTGCGTAACAATATAGCGGTTATTGAGCTGAAAAGTTGCTTTTGTGTCTTCTCCATCACTTGCAAAATTATCTACGCCACTTTTAAATGTAACTTCATTTTTGAAGTCATTATTATCATTATATTGATTACTTTTAAAGTAATTTTCTGCGTTATTTTCCTCAAAAAGTACATTTTTGGTGATATTTTCCTCTGGAATATTATCTTTAAAATTCTGATAAATTTTTTGCCAATTATCTATATTTGATTTTTGAGTAGTTGTTTTTTCGTAAGATTTTAAATCATTTTCGTTGTTATTTTCCTTTTTCTCTTGATTTTTTTCTTGATTTTTCTGTTGATTTTCTAATTTTTCTTGGGAAAGAATTTCTTTATAATTATCAGATGAAAAGCCAGACGAGAAAACTCTATTATTACCAT
>JAYVHJ010000191.1:0-21865 GCA_043771315.1 Raineyaceae bacterium | reverse complement strand
ATTGCCTAGTTGGTTGAGAAAAATATTATAACTATTTTTTTATCTTTAAATTATCAAAATAATGCTTTTACAACGTACCAATCAGGTTTTATTGTTTGCTTTTTTGTTTTTGGGAGCAATGATTTTGGCGCATAGTTTCCTAATTCCGTTTACTTTTGGTGCGCTTGTGGCTATGCTAATGTTGCCATTGGCTAATTTTTTGGAGCGCAAAAAGTTAAAACGTATTTTTTCTACAATCCTTTGTTTTTCGTTGTTTTTGATGATTATTGTAACGCTTTTTTATGCCGTATATTCTCAATTAGGCACTTTCCAAAAAGATATTCCTAGTTTGAAGATAAAAGCAACACAAAAAATCACCCATTTTCAAGATTTTATTCAAACAAAAACAGGTTTTGATGCACTCAAACAAGAGGAAATGCTACACGAAAAATCTGCGGCACTTATCAAAACATTGGAAACAAGTGGCTCACATTTTCTTAGTACAACGTCCCACGTACTCGTGAATTTTTCGTTGTTTTTGGTATATTTTTTCTTCTTTTTGATGTTTAGGGCAAAGATAAAAGGGTTCTTCTTAAAAATAATAGACAAGAAATTTCAAGAAGAAACAACTATTGTCATCTATAAAATTGCAAAAGTTACACAACAATACCTCGCAGGAAAAATGATTGTTTTGCTGATTTCCGCTACATTAAACTCTCTTGCTTTTCTGGTTATTGGCATAGAACACGCTATATTTTTTGGTGTTTTGGCAGCGTTTTTGGGTATTATTCCTTATGTAGGGACGTTTTTGGGTGCGTTTTTTCCTGCTATTATTGCACTTCTCACACAAGACACACCCACGCAGGCACTAGCGGTGGTTGTGGTGATTTTTGGTATACATTTTGTAGAAGGAAATATACTAATTCCTGCCATTATAGGAGAAAAAGTAAACCTTAATGCGCTTACGGCAATGTTAGGGATTATTACAGGAGGTATGATTTGGGGTGTGGCAGGTATGGTGCTTTTTATACCTCTTTTAGGCATTTTTAAAATCATTTGCGACCACGTTCCAGACCTCAATGCTATTGGTTATCTTATTGGAAATGAGAAAGATATAGATGCACCTTTACAAGATGTGGTGAAGGAGTAATAATGTTTTATTTGGTAATTTATTTATCTTACAAAAATAAATCCTCAAAAAGGCAAATCATCTTCAATAAAAAAACTACCACGTTTAAATGCAAAATAAACTGTAATATCTTCTTCACTCCAATTTTGCCCTCGTGCAAGTTGTCTAGCAAGTTCCTCAAAGTTGCTATCACTTACTATCAACTGCCAAATTTCGTCTATAAAAGGCAGTTCAGGTAGATGTTGCATACTTCTTCCATAGTAAATAAAATGTACCAACCAACGCTCTGGCGGTATTGAAGGAGAATTTCCTACAATGTTTATATATTTTAGAGATTTCAGAGATTTTATAACAGAAAAATTTTGTATTTTATTATTACTCAATGTCAAATGTTCTAAATAAGCCAAATCTTTAATAGCACATATATCTGTAATATAGTTGTTATCTAACCATAATTCCTTGATTTTTGATAAATTTTTCATGACAGAAATATCAGTTATTTCATTTGTGGAAAGATTTAATTCTTCCAAATTAGTCATTTGTTCAAGGAAAGAAATATCTTTTATTTTGCAATTGGACAATGATAATTTTTTTAGGCTAACACATTCTTGTAACAAATTTACATTTTTTATACTCAAGTTATTATTATAAACTATTTCTAGTGCTTCTAAAACTTCCTTATTAGGTAAATTTTTCAGAAAACTACATTCATCATCATATAATCCAATAGACAAATATTTCAGTTTATGGAGATTTTGTGGAAACTCAAAATCTTTATAATTGTAAAGGTAACAACCTAAGGTTTCAAGATTTTCTAAACCCTGCAGTAGAATTTCTTTATCAGAAAACTCCAGATTATGAAATTCTAGTATTTTTAGTTTTGGTAGATTAACAAGTGTAAGATTTTTATTAAAAAAAATTGGAGAAATTATTTCTAAACAAGACAAATCATTCAAAGAAAAACTTTCAAAATTATTATTATGTGCCACTAACTTTTGAAGATTTTGGAAGGTTTTGGAATTTAGATGTAATGTTTGTATGCCACAATTATTCAAATATAACTCTTTGATTTTAAAGAAATTATCAATAATATAAATATTTTCTATTTTGTTGTAGCTTAAATCTAAATATTCAATATTCGTAAGTTCAGAAAGTGGGCTTATGTCATTAATTTCATTATTTATAAGCACCAATTTCTTTAACTGGTGAAAATTTTGCAAAGGGCTAAGATTTTCTAGTTGTAAATTAGAAATAATGAGTGTTTCTAGATGTACAAAATTTACAAGCAAACTAATATTCATTGGCTCATGCCTAGAATGAAAATTACTCAAATCCAAAACAGGATTTTTAGTAATTCTATTATTTTCAATGATTTGTTCTAAATTCATAAATTGAGCAATAAAACGCAATTGATAATTCGTAATTGAAATTACGTTGTTTCTGTGTCTTTATCTCCCAACTTTTTAAACTCGTAAAAACGTCTTTTTATTGCCAAAATAAAACCTGCCACAAGTACCAAAGAACCTATCCAAAGTAGGTTTATAAGTGGTTTTTCTGTTGCTGACATCACAATATAATCCTTCTGACGAGTGTTTACACCAAACGTAAATTTACGTTTTTGCGTGTCAATATTTAAGAAAGTGATTTTTACGCCCAATTCTGGCAAAATATCCGCAGGACGTGCCACCATTCCATCTGTTTGTCGCAAAATAAAAGTAGGATTTAGGACATATTGACGCTGATTTTTAGCGTAAATTTTTATTCTAGCTTTTACCGCCACCTCATTTGCAGTTAGTTGCATTATTTCGCCCTT
Source organism: Raineyaceae bacterium (assembly GCA_043771315.1). Lineage (GTDB taxonomy): Bacteria > Bacteroidota > Bacteroidia > Cytophagales > Thermonemataceae > JANYGM01. The sequence goes on along the minus strand of JAYVHJ010000191.1, from coordinate 18,944 downwards.
TTTGACAGGCTCAATAGCCTCACAAATAGCCACAAAATCATTCAAGAAAAATGTATCTTTTTCTGCAACTGTAAATTCTTCCGTTTTAGACCAATCTGGCTCTTGGCTCAAATCTGGATAAATAGCTGAAACGTGTGTATAAAGGTCTTTATTCCACTTTCTCAAAATGTCTGGTGAAGCAGGAGATTGTCCCATTGCGCTATTGTCTTGTACACGAGGGTACAAAGAGAATATTTTACCGTTTTTCTGTCTATATTCTACCCTATAATAGATATTTTCTGGAACAGTACGCATTGTGTCGCCTTTTTTGAAGTAAGTTTTGCCATCAAAATCAACATTTTTTAGGGCAATCATTTTGTATTTATCAGTAGAATAAAGTACATCAGACTGTTTTATGTAATCAGGAAAATTGTCTGCTTCAACATAAATTCCTTTGTAAGTTAGTTGATAATCAGCCATTTGTGTAGGCTCGTCAAGCCACAATAATTGGTTATCTTTATTAAAATCTTTTGGTGCATCAGGATTTGTACTAAGTACAAGCCCTGTCGTATTCAAAGAAATTACCTTTGAATAACCCGCAGAATACAAAACACCAAGTAGCATCAGCGCAACGCCTATATGTGCGAGTGCGCCCCCAGAGAGTTTGTAGTTGGTTTTTAGGAGTTTTATAAGGATATTTCCATTCAAAACAATAGCTAAAATACCACCAACAACAAGTGCCATATACCCAAAATTAGTTTCTCCTGAATAAATAATAATGCCAGATGCAGCAAGCAAAGTAATAACCAAAGGAATGACAAAAACACTCCATAGTGGCTTTTCTACAGAGATTTTTTTCCACCAAAAATATTGCCCAACACCAGAAACAAGTACAATAGCCAGCATAAACCACATTTGGAATGCACTATAATCTTTTGGCGACATTGGCGCAAGGCTCACCACAAAGCCAAATGCCTCGCCAATTTTGCTATAAACAGGCATTGATGTTCCGTTGATGATTTGAAAACCTGCAAGGCACAAAATAATAGCAGAAACTAACGTCCAAAACTCTTGAGAATAAATTTTCAACTCTTTTTCATCAGCTTTGATGTGCTTAAAACGCACAATCATTATTGCAATAGATGCAACAATAAAGAACATCAAATAAACCAAAAGTTGCCCAGAAAGTCCCAAATCAGTAAAAGAATGCACAGAACCATTGCCCAAAACGCCACTTCTCGTAAGGAAAGTAGAATATAAAATCAGCAAAAAAGTTGTTACAGTAAGGATAAGGGCAGTTTTGAGAGAAGCAGAACTTTTGCGCCCTGTGAGTAGCGTATGTATTGCGCCCACCTGCACAAGCCAAGGCACATAAACGGCATTTTCAACAGGATCCCAGTTCCAATAACCACCAAAATTGAGCGTTTCATACGCCCAATATGCACCCATCAAAATTCCTACGCCCAAAATGGTACAACCCAATAAACTCCACGCCAAAGCAGGACGTATCCACTCCGTTAGGCGTTTTTGCCACAAACCAGCCATAGCAAACGCAAAAGGCACTAAGGTAAGCGCAAAACCTAAAAATAATGTTGGTGGGTGAATGACCATCCAATAATTTTGAAGCAATAAATTCAGTCCTTGACCGTCTGTTGGCACAAAATCAGGGTTATAAATGCCTTTCAAAACAGGATTATAAACAGGAATATCTAATACATCACGAGTCAAGATAAAAGGAGAACTACCAATTTTTAAGCTATCAAAAAACACAACGCCCAAAATCATAGATACTAAAAACAGTTGCACAGTTGCAAAAATGGTCATTACTGGAGCTTCCCAAGTTTTATTTGTCTTGATAAGGATAAGACCCAACAACACATTCCAGAAAATCCAAAGCAAAAAACTGCCTTCTTGTCCTTCCCAAAAACAAGAAATCATATAATAAACTGGAAGTTGATTAGAAGAGTGGTCGTAGGCATAAAAATACTCGTATTTATGCGCATAAATAATGTAAAAAAGTGCGCCAATAATGCCTAAAACTGCACCAGAATGTACATAAAAAGCAGTACGAGAGAATTTAAACCAACTTTTTGTAACATCAGAATTAGCATTGTCTAAAGAAAGATTTGTACTATTTGTCGCCTTGAAATAGCCAAAAACTGCAATAATAGCAGAAACAAACGCCAAAATGACGAAAAAATGCCCAAGATTGCCAATAAATGTATTTATCATAAATGAATTACAAAAATGTATTACGAATTAAATTTGTTAAATTTGGTGCAAATGTAAGAAAAAATATGCTAATTTGCAGTAAATTTTAACATTCTGGTATAATTGAATGTTTGAAAAGTGCTTTAAAATCTCTTGTTTTCTTTTTTTATTTGCTAGAAAATACAACAAAACACAACAAAATACTTGAGATTTCGTACTAAATGTTGATAATCTCAATTTTTTAACACTTTTTTACCTCGTGTATGAAAATCACCAAGTATATTTTATTCGTAGGATTGTGTAATATCTTCATTTTTAATGGTATCACTTCTTGTAAGAAGAAAATAGATGATACTCCACCAGTTTCGTCTATTGGCACTTCTTGCACAAGTGCCACAACGCTAGCAAGTGTAGAAAATATACAAATTTTCCCTGCAGACCACCCACTTAATACAGATATTTCGGGATTAGCCAAAGATAGCAAATCAGATGCTATTATAGCTAATATTGGGCTTACACGTGGGTTGAAAGCAGATTTTGGAAGTGGTTTGTATGAGGGTGCAAAAATAGGTGTGCCTTTTGTTGTTGTTTGTGCTAATCAAACAAAAACGCCTATTATCTATCGTGGCAATGCTTATGATGATAATTATGGAAGTGAAAGTGATGCAGGTTCTTTTCCTATTCCCCTTAATGCACCAATTGAAGGTAGCGGAGCAGCACAAAGTGGTGATAGTCACGTGATAGCTGTAGATATTGACAATAAAAAATTGTATGAATTGTATAACGCTAGTATAAATGGGAATAGTTGGGAAGCCTCTGCTGGGGCTATTTTTGACCTCCAAACGAATATTTTTCGTCCCGCTAGTTGGACTTCTGCAGATGCCGCAGGTTTGCCTATTTTCCCTTGTTTGGTGAGATATGACGAAGTTGCTTCTAGCACAATTGACCACGCTATCCGTTTTACAATATCAAAATCAAAAACATTTAAAGGCTACATTCACCCTGCAAGGCATTTAGTAAATGGCACAGGTAGCTTAAATAATTCTCTACCAATGGGAACTCGTCTGCGTTTGCGTGCAGATTTTGATGTTAGCACTTACCCAAAAAACATACAAGTTATTCTTGTTGCTATGAAAAAATACGGTATAATACTCGCAGACATTGGTAGTGATATGTTCATTACAGGCGCACCAGATGAGCGTTGGAATAATGATGAACTACAACAACTGGGAAATGTAAAAGCAGGAGATTTTATTGTAACACAAATGGGAACAGTAGTAACACAATAAAAGATGTCTTAAAACTATCTTTTTCCTTTCATATTTTAAATACAAAAACATCTTGGATTGGTTTGTAAAATGGTTTAACTCACCTTATTATCATATTTTATATAAAAGTAGAGATACCAAAGAGGCAGAGATTTTTATGGATAACTTAAGCGAGAAACTTGCTTTTTCGCCACAACAACAAATCTTAGATTTGGCTTGTGGAAAAGGGAGACACGCCATTTATCTCAATAAAAAAGGCTTTAACATTACTGGTACAGACCTTTCCACAGAAAGCATTGCCTACGCCCAAAAATATGCTCGTATCTATGCTAATAACTCCGTAAGTGAGCGTTTGCGCTTTGCTGTGCAAGATATGCGCAAGGTTTTCAAGGCTGATTATTTTGATGTAGTATTGAATTTATTTACAAGTTTTGGTTATTTTGATACAAAACAAGAAAACCAACAAGCTATTACAGCAATGGCAGGCAATCTCAAAGAGAAAGGTATCCTTGTTATTGACTTTTTTAATACGAAAAAAATCCTTAAAAACCTTGTTCCAGTTGCCCAAAAGATAGAAAATAACATTACCTTTAATATAGAAAAAACTTATGAAAACGGCTATATTATCAAAAAAATAAAGTTTTCAGATAAAAATGAAGACTTCTTTTTTCAGGAAAGAGTAGAAGCTATTTCTTATGAGGATTTTTTGGTTTACTTTAAAAATGCAGGGCTTTCTGTAAAAAGTATTTATGGAAATTATGCCTTAGACGCTTGGAATGAAGATGATTCTGATAGAATGATTTTTGTTTTGACACGTTAGAATATTAAAGTGTTTTTATTTAGAAAATTATAATTGCCACAAATCCACAAATGAATAGTTTATCTGTGTATCTGTGGCAATTATAATTTATTCCTGTCATTCCTTGTTTTTATCAAAAAAAGCGTATTTTTGCTAATCCAAATAACTTAAAACTTACCATCTAAAACTCCAATATGTCTGTTGTTATCTCACATCTTAGTAAAGTATTTGGCACACAAAAAGCCGTTAATGATATTTCTTTTGAAGCAAAAGAAGGAGAAATTATTGGTTTTTTAGGTCCAAACGGAGCAGGTAAAAGTACTACAATGAAAATTACTACTTGTTTTTTGCCTCCCACAAGTGGCAAAGTAGAAGTGTGTGGCTATGATGTGGTGAATTTTAGTAAAGAAGTTCGTCAAAATATTGGTTATTTGCCAGAACATAATCCATTATATTTGGAAATGTATGTAAAAGAATATTTGGAATTTATTGGACATATTCATCAGATAAAAGGCAATCCACTACAAAAACGTATTAATGAAATGATAGCTTTGTGCGGACTTGGTTTGGAGCAACACAAGAAAATAGGCGCACTTTCAAAAGGTTACCGCCAACGTGTAGGACTTGCGCAAGCTATGATGCACAATCCAAAAGTGCTTATTTTAGACGAACCAACAACAGGATTAGACCCCAACCAAATAGTAGAAATACGACAAGTAATAAAGAATAGTGCAGAAAATAAAACCATTATTTTTTCTACGCACATAATGCAAGAAGTGCAGGCTATTTGTTCTCGTGCCATTATTATCAATCTAGGGCAAATAGTGGCAGATAGCCCTGTGAGTGAGCTAAAAAATATTCAACAAGCAGAAACAATTGTATTTTTAGAAACTGCCCAAGGCATAGATATAAGCCTTTTGCAGGCATTAGAAGGGGTATTATCAGTCAAAAACATCTCTGAAAATCATTATGAAATTAAATCAGCATTTCAAACAGATTTAAGGCGTGCTATCTCCAAACTTTCTGTAGAGCAAGATTGGCTCATTGTGGGTTTGAAACAAGAAGAACGCACATTAGAAAATATTTTCCAGCAACTAACAAAATAGAACTTATTAAATTAAAGAATACAAAGCTTTGATTATCAAAAAGTTAAATCTTAATGTTTTATCTTGTCAAATAAGGTTTATTATTTTTGGTAAGATTATTGTGGCTTTGAAAAAGATTTATTACCTTGTAAAAAATCAATTTTCTTTCTTATTTACATTCTAATTCTAAACAAAATGAAAAAAATATCTTTTAAATTGTCCTTCATTCTCTTGACTTTGGTCATTTTGAGTGCACATTCTTGCGGAATGCGTGACAAAGACAAAAATGGTGGGGGTTGTCACAACCCAAAACCAGAAGTAAATAACTTGGTGGTTGGTATTTGGAGGTTGCAAAGCATCTCTCAAAAAAGTTGCAAAGTGTTGCATATTCCAACAGAGGCATCAACTTGTGTTAGTACAGAAATAGTTACTAAAAGTGTTGTTTTAAACCTTGAATCTAATAATAGCTATTCTTTTATAACTGATGGTGTGAGAACTTCACAAGGAACGTATAGTTTTAGTGAAAAAAATTCAAAAATTGAGGGAACTCCAAAGCAATTTTTAGATTTTTCTAATGATGGTACTTTTATTTTAGATACTAATAATGGCAAACTTGCACTTGATAAAGATGCTTCTGATTGGGCGAAATATTCTTACGTAAGATAAATAAAACAAACCTTCAAGGTTTTATTTGATTAAAATCTTGAAGGTTTCCTTTAAAAAAGGCTTATGCTTTTGGCAAAAAATGGTCAAAAGTATCACCACGAAGTCCCAAACGTATTGTTTCTAGTGGTATCATTTCATTTGGAGCAATATTTCCTAAATTCACGTTTGCGCCTACAAGTTTAATAAAATATACTTGTTGCGCTTTTTGTGGAGCTTCCCAAATAATTTTTTCAGCAGGAACAGAGTGGATAATTTCCATTACAAGCCCTTCACGTACCTCGCCTGTGGCACGAAAAAGCCCTACATTGCCCGCCTCACGAGATTCTCCAATTACTTTCCACGCTCCTGCTTGTAGTTCTGCTTGCATTAGTTCTATCCATTGATAAGGCGCAAGGATTTTGGTAGCATCTTTTGAACCAACTTCTGATAAAACAGTCATTCCTTCTTGTTTTGAAAGAATTTCAATAAACTTGCATTTTTGGTCGTGAGGCAAATCAATAGAACCATCAGAAACTTCCACGTAGGTCATTTTGTATTTTTCAAGGACTTTTCTATATTCATCAAACTGATTTCTAATAACAAAAGCCTCAAACAAAGTGCCACCAAAATACGCAGGAATACCTGCATTGCGGTAAATATCCAGCTTTTGTGCTAGTGTAGGAGTGACAAAAGATGTTGCCCAACCAAGTTTTGCTACATCAATATAATTTCCAGAAGTTTCTATCATATCTTCTACTTCTCTGCGACTAAGTCCCTTGTCCATCATCATTGTGAGCCCTGATTGGCGAGGTTTTGCGGTACGTTCTGGAATAAAATCTAAATTATAATTCATTTTTGAATTGTGAATTTTAAATTGTGAATTGTGAATTGTGAATTTTAAATTGTGAATTTTAGACTATTTTATTTTTTTGTATTAAAAGTCTCCTTTGGGAATTTAGGGGCTACTAATTTTTAAAATAAAGATGAAAAGTAGTTCCTTGATTAGGTACGCTTTCTACTGTAATACGCCCTCCAAGTGCTTCTAACTGTGTTTTGCAAAGATACAAACCAATTCCTTTTCCTTCTTTATGCAAATGAAAGCGTTGATAAAGTCCAAATATTTTGCTTTGGTGTTTGTCCAAATCAATTCCTAAACCGTTATCAGCAATAGAAAGAACTACAAAACTACCTTCCTTGCGTGTTTTAATAATTATTTCTGGCTTGCGGTCTGGGTGTGCATACTTAATTCCATTAGAAATAAAATTATACAAAATGCTTTTCATATAAACATCAACAAATAATACTTTATGTGCTTGCGCAAAATTAGTAGTAATAATGGCATCACTATGTATAATATCATTTTCTAGCACACCAGATACGTTTTTAAACACTACGTGCAGGTCAATAAGTTCCATATTTTGGTTAATTCCTTTTCTTATTTCTAGAATAATATTCAAATCCCTTATCACTTCATCTAACCTAATAGAAGCAGCACGCAAACGAGGGATAATTTCTGCGTTGGTTGGGTCGTTAATATTTTTCAGATTAAAAATGCTTGTAAGTCCAATGAGGTGTGCCACAGGTGAGCGCAAATTATGTGCCGTAATGAATCCAAATTGCTCTAATTGGTTATTTTGGCTGACAAGCGTTTGGTTTGCCTCTGAAAGTTGCAAAGTGCGTTCATTTATTTTTTTCTCCAAAGATGCACTTGTAATGTTTAGCTCTGCATTTTTTTCTTCAATAAGTTTATTTTGCTCCGAGAGTTGGTTGGCACTAGCTTCCAGTTCTTCTTGCTGTTGGCGCAGTTCTTCATTTTGTACTTCTATTTCTGTTTGTTTTGCTTGAAGTTCTTGTGTGCGTTCTTGGACTTTATGCTCAAGATTTTCGTTATTTTCTTGTTGAAGTTTAATTATTTTTTCTTGTGCTACTATTTTTTGTTTAATGTTATTTTGTTGAATGATGCGGTATTTGTCACTAAGTGCCATAGAAAAAAGTAGTATTTCTAAGACAGAAGAGATTTCGCCCAAATGTGCCGTAATCAGCGTTCTGGGGATTATTCCTACCACGCTAAGTGCCAGCAAAGTTGTTCCTATAATATAAAAAAGCCACGCAATAGCAATGTACCTTGCGTATGTATTGCCCCGCAACCAACATACCCAACAGGCTATCAAAATCACCAAGTTTCCTATATTTCCCCCAATAACAACGAGGTAAACATAGTCAATATAATCCATAAAAAATGCCGCAAAACCTATAAAAACGCCATAAATAGCATAAAAACCTAAAAGTTTTGACATCAACGGGAAGTAGCGTGTTGTATATAAAAAGGAACGAGTAAAAAGTGCCGCACCAGCAGACCAACAGCCCATTCCAAGCCCTAAAAAGAGTTTTCCTGCCATATAATTCTCTTTCCAGACGTATAATGGCAAATACCCGCTTACTGAAAGATAAAAAACAGACGACCCAAACACAAAAACGAAATAGTAAAAATACTCTTTATCTTTGAAAGAAATAGCACTAAAAAGACTACTAAACATCATTAGTAGCATTATTCCTGCAAAAATACCATATAAAAGTTCTAAAATATGACTTTTTTGAGAAAAATTAAAACCTCGCTCCAAATAAATAGGCACTTGCATAGCGGATTTTGTCCTTATTTTGAGGTAATAAGTACGAGTAATGGTATCACGGTCATTGAAAACAAAAGTAGGAAAACGGTGGTTTAGAGTACGTTTTGTGGGGTCAGAGTTGATGCCATTTTCTTGAATAATCCATTTCCCTTTGCTGTTTTTGTGATACAAATCAATTTTATCTACAAAACCGTTGGCACAATAAAGTAGCCAATTTTGCATATTAGAGTTGTTTTTTATTTTGAGACGCAACCACAAAGTAGCATCAGTCAGTCCCATACTCACACACTCTTCCTTGAAAAGTTCAAATTTGCTCTGCAAAGGAAGGTTTCCCTCGTGTATTTGGTCTGGAGTAAGCTGGTGGGTTTTATCCAAAATATAGGCAAGATTTTTCCCAATGGTATAGCTTTCTTCTGGGTTTTTTATTTCTGTAATTATTTCTCCATTTAGCTGATTTGTTGGCAAATTTTGCCCTGCAATTTGCCCTAAAGCTTGGCTCATTTCGCTAATTTCACATAAAATCATCAAAAACAATAGAATAAAATGGCGCATAAAGTTATTATAATAGTTAGTATAATAGTTAGTGTTTGTCGTTGTCGCAATATACGCATCAATATAAATATAAAACAGTATAATACAATAAAAACTATAAAAAATAAAGAAAATATTTCGCATTTTCTTTACAGAATGGAAGATTGTTTTTGTACTATTCTAAGATTTTTTAGTAGAAATTTGTTTATTTAGAATAAAAGATTTAATTTTGTAAAATTTATTTTCACTCAAAATTATACATATGAAAAAATTAAAATTTTTGTTTTTTTGCCTATTTTGTTGCGTAGGCACTTACACTTATACATACGCACAAGTGAAATCAAAAACATCAGACAAATTTACGAAAGAAGAAAAAGAAAAATTTTCTGTTGTGTATGAATATACCTTCAAGAATTCTTTTGATGCTATAAAATCTGGGCAAAAAAATCTGCCTGCTAGTGGGCTATCTGAACAAAAATTTGGGGAAATACTGACGGCACAATTTGGAGGGACAAAGCCAACACTTACATCTACAGAGCAAATAGCTGCAGATAAACTCAACAAACTCATAGAAAAAGACAAAGAAGAATATGATAAACAAGTAAATAAAGTAGTATTAGCTCAAAACCTAGCACCCAAAAAGTACAAACAAATGAAAGAAGAACACCTTAAAAACCGCCTTTTTCAAAACGAAATCTATGAAATTATCATAAAAAGAGGAAAATAAAAAATCAACCAATTAAAATCAACCAATTAAAATCAACCAAATAACAAGAAACAATGAAAAAAATCTTCTCACTACTAATAATATACCTTGCTTATGTGGGTATATTATCTGCGCAAGTACTCCCAAATAGGTATAGAACAGAGATATTTCCTACAATTCCTGCGCCAACTACCAATATTGCTTTTAGCACGAATATCCCACACGTGACTACCACAACAATTATTTTCACCTCTCTCCAAATAGCAGATGAAACTACTTATGGAAATGTAATAAAAACACTTCGTATGAGCATCTATCAGCCACCAACAACTGATACACTCACTAAAAGACCTGTTATTATTTTTGCTTTTGGTGGTGGATTTGTACAACAAGCAAAAATTATAGATATGCAACAACTTGCAATTGCATACGCCAAAAGAGGCTTTGTAACTGCTGTAATTGATTATAGATTAGGTATGAATATTGCTGACCCAGAAAAATCCAAACGTGCCGTATATCGTGGCATACAAGATAGCCGTTCTGCTGTACGCTTTTTTAGACAATATGGCAATACTATCACCTATAAGGTTGATGCTAACCAAATTTTCCTTGCAGGACATAGCGCAGGAGGATTTATGGCGGTACATAATATCTACCTAGATACTGATGCAGAAAGACCTGCTTATACACGTGCAGTTCCAGCTGAAAGTTTAGCTGATTTGGGTGTTTTAGATGGAGTGGGCGACAATAAAATACAAGCATCAGGACCAAATATAGGTACAAGTATTAGTGGAAAAGCAAATGGCGCACTAGCTTTTGCAGGTGCATTGGGCGAACTATCATACATAATAGGAGCAGGTGATGCGCCAAGTGCCTATTTTCATAGTAGTGATGATGGTACTGTAGCTTATACTAGTGGGCAACCATTTTCAGGCATTCCTTTCGTTAATCTTCCTACAGTTTATGGCGGTTTTGATATGAACACAAGGGCTAATTCAGTTAGTGCGCCTCACGTTTTTTTTCCTTATAACGGCTCTCCTGATGCTCCCAGAGATCACGATGTTCATTATGACGGAAGTAATATTTATGCTGATATTCCTGTACGTGGAGGGCAATTCACTTATGATTATAGACTAAAACCTGCTGCACACACTTTTACAGGTGTTAATTCTATTATTTGTGACCAAAGTCTTACTCAAACATACACCATTGACAATGCCCTCAATATAAGTGCTAATAGTGACTTTTATTATGATTGGAGTATCACCAATGGGACTATCAATACACCTAGTTCTCCAACCGCTTATAGTGCAACCGCAAGACAATATCTAAGAACAATCAGCGTAACGTGGAATGCAACAGGTGGCGCAAGGTCACTTTCTGTTACGGCTTACCAACGTAATTTAGGAAAAGGTGCTGCTGTTCTTACACAAAACTTTACATTAAATAATGCCCCAGTTGCTGCTACGGCAGTTCCTACCCAAAATATCCAAATTGGTGGAGGTGCGCAAACCGTTAATATTGCTACGGCTTTTACAGATGCAAATAGCAATCCAATGACTTATACCGCTACTTCTAGCAATCCCGCTAATTTGACTGTTTCTGTTACTGGAAATATCGTAACGCTTACACCTATTACGTCAGGTACAGGAGGCTCTATTACAGTTACGTTGATAGCTAACGACAATATTGGTGGAGGTTGTGCAAGTGCGCCCGTTACTTTTGTAGTGAATATCAACAGACCACCAGTAGCAACAGTTATTCCAAACCAAACTTTGCAGTTAGGTGGTGCAAACGGCACTTTGAATATTGCTTCTTTCTTTACTGATGCAGACGGAAATACTTTGACTTTCACAAGCGCAAATGCTACCCCTACGGTTGCTACGGCTACACTTGTGGGAAACACATTTACACTTGCGCCACTTGTAGCAGGTACGACAACTATCACAGTAACGGCAAATGATGGCAACGGTGGCACAGTTTCACAAACTTTTACAGTTTTGGTAAACAGACCTCCAACTGCAGTAGGAACAATCACAACGCAAACAGTACAAATTAGCGGAACTGGTATAGTAAATCTTGCGCCTTTCTTTGCTGATGCAGACGGAAATCCTCTTACTTATACTGCAGTTTTCTCTCCAACAGGCATAGCAACTGCAACAGTTGCAGGTAGCACTTTGACGCTTTCAGGTGTTGCAGGTGGCACAACGACAGTAACAATAACAGCAAATGATGGTAATGGTGGCACAATCACACAAACATTTACTATTATTGTAAATAGCCCACCAGTAGCAACAGTTATTCCAAATCAGACTTTACAGTTAGGTGGTGCAAATGGAACACTAAATATTGCTTCTTATTTTACTGATGCAGATGGCAATACTTTGACTTTCACAAGCGCAAATGCTATACCTAGTATTGCAACGGCAGTTTTGACAGGAAGTACATTTACACTTGCACCAGTTGCTGGTGGCTCAACAATCATAACAGTAACAGCAAATGATGGCAATGGTGGCACAGTTTCACAAACTTTTACAGTTTTTGTAAACAGAGCACCAGTTGCAACGGTTATTCCAAATCAAACTTTACAGTTAGGCGGTGCAAACGGAACTTTGAATATTGCTTCTTTCTTTACTGATGCAGACGGAAATACTTTGACTTTTACAAGCGCAAACGCTACACCCAGCATTGCTACGGCAGTTTTAGCAGGAAGTACATTTACACTTGCACCAGTTGCAGCAGGTTCAACAATAGTAACGGTAACGGCAAATGATGGCAATGGTGGCACAATCACACAAACATTTACAGTTTTAGTAAACAGAGCACCAGTAGCAACAATCATTCCAAATCAAGTAATTCAATTAGGTGCGGCAAGTTCTACATTTAATATTGCTTCTTATTTTACTGATGCAGACGGAAATACTTTGACTTTTACAAGTATAAATGCTACACCTAGCATTGCTACGGCAGTTTTGGCAGGAAGTACATTTACAATTACTTCTGTTGCATTGGGTAGCACAATAATTACAGTAACGGCAAATGATGGTAATGGTGGCACTGTTTCACAAACATTTACAATAACTGTAACATCACTTCCAACTGCGGTAGGCACTATCCCAAATCAAATACTTCAAATGGGTGGCTCAAATGTAGTTTTAAACCTTGTTCCTTATTTTTCTAGTGCGAGTGCGCTTACTTATACTGTTGCAAGTGTGCCTACAAACATAGCAGGAACAGTTATTGCAGGTACAAATTTGACACTTTCTCCTGTTGCTGGTGGAACAACAAATGTAACAGTCACAGCAGATAATGGTACTGGAACAATTACACAAACATTTACAGTATTAGTGAATAGAATGCCAACGGCAAGCGTTATTCCAACGCAAAATCTACGTCTGGGCGACCCTGCAACGGTACTTGCTTTGGGAACGTATTTTGCTGATGCTGATGCAAATACACTTTCTTATACGTCTAGTGTGGTTGATATTACAAAAGCAACTGCAACAGTTAGCGTAGCTAATTTGAGCCTTTTGAGTGTGGCAGTTGGTACGACAAACGTAACAGTAACTGCAAATGACGGCAATGGTGGTACGGTTTCACAAACTTTTGCGGTGAATGTCACCACTTGCGTAAATGTGGGTGTGCCTATCATTACACAAGATTTGACTAGTTTAACACTCACATCTAGTAGTGCAACTAATAATCAGTGGAACAAAAACGGAGTAGCTATTGCAGGCGCAACAAGCAATACTTTGCGTGTTACAGAGGAAGGAAGCTATACTGTTTCTTTGGTTGGTGTGGCTAATGCTTGTGCTACAGTAATATCTTTGCCTGTTGTGATTACTCTTGGTAATGTAGCTACAAGTTTAGATAAACAATTAGAGAATGTAAGTTTGTCGCCAAATCCTACAAAAGGAGCTTTCCAAATTAGTATGAACAATGCTTTACGTGGAGATTATGAAGTGATAATTTATGATGCGTTAGGAAAAATTCAAAGTAGCAAAAAACTGAATAAAATGAGTTTACAAGTAACAGAACAGTTTTCTGTTGAAAACCTTGCAGCTGGCATTTACTACGTGAAAATCATTAGCAAAGATGGCGTGATTACTAAGAAAGTTGTTTTGAGCGAATAGTTTTTAATCACCAATAAACAAGAAAAATCCCTAAAATTAAATTTTTAGGGATTTTTTTAATTTATGTGTTGCCAATAAAATTCTAATTTTGTATTTCTTAGTGCGTACTTAGTGTGTATTTCTTAATGAACTTAGTGTTAAAAAAATAGCTGTATTTCTACTGAAAATTTCTTATCAAAATCAATGCACCCAAATAAAAGCCCACTTCCGTAACTTGTTGTATTGCACCTAAACAGTCGCCTGTGTAGCCTCCAATCCACTTTTTGAAGTATGCCGACATCAAAATTTTTATCAAATAAAGCAAAGGAACAACCACAAATAACATCAATAAAAAGAATTTGAAATCAATTATTACAAGGAAAAAAATAGGCAAAAGCCCAAATAAAATAGTAATTAGCAGGTTTTGGAGAGAGATTTTTTTTGCGAGAGGTTTTGCTTTAGCATCTTCATTTTCACGTACATACGAATGTGTATAAAGCGTAGTAGCTGCAAGCAAACGACTAACAGAATGTGCAGAAATCATAAAAATAGTAATTTCTAACAACCAAAAATCTGTATTAAAAAAGTTGAGTAAATTGCGCAAAAGCTCAAATTTGAAGGCAAGCATAAACAAAATACCAACTGTTCCGTAAGTGCCTAAACGTGAATCTTTCATTATTTCTAAGATTTTGGGTGCAGTCCAGCCACCGCCAAAACCATCACAAACATCTGCAAAACCGTCTTCGTGAAATGCGCCAGTTAGCAAAATATTCATCAACATAAACCCCAAAAGAGCCACAGAAACAGGTAAAATTAGTATCAAAGCAATCAAAACAACAGACGAAAGTCCGCCCACAATCCAGCCCACAACAGGAAAATAACGAGTTGCCTCATTGAGATATTCAGGTTTGTGTTCTAGCCATTTTGGGCAAGGCAAACGTGAGTAAAACATCAAAGCAACAAAAAAGATATTGACTTCGTATTGGAAATTTTTTAGCATTTTAACATAAAATTATTGTTTAATATGTTGTGGAAATTCTTGTTGATAATATGAAAAATCAATACCTATAATAGTTATTTTGAAACCTTCACTATCCATTCCCTCAACATAAGAGCCAAACCCAATTATTTCTACTTCTTTTATATTTGTTATGCTCAAATTTGGAATATGCATAGTTGAAATCATTCTTTCTTCTTGATAATCAGTATATTCTATATTATTTTTATTACAATAATCTTTAATGAAATTATACCCAAAATAATTTTCAGTAAAGCTAATCTTTCCAAAAACTACACCCATTGACACATCTACGTATTCAAAGTTTGTAGTTCCAATTTTTTTATTATCAAGAAAAATAGTGTACGTTTGGTTTGTCATAATTCCATCAAATAACAATTTTCATTTTTTGTTTTTCTTCTTCCAAAAAATGCTCCAAATCCATATTAAGCCAATTTAAACCGTTTAAACCAAGTAGTTTATCTTTGGTTTGTGTAGAAATATCCGCCATATCTTCAATGATTTTGCCCATTTCCATATCCCCAAGCGGAAACGGATAATCCGTACCAAGTGCAATTTTATCTTCTCCCATAGTTTTAATGAGATAGCGCAGAGCCTCTGTGTCATGAACCAAAGAATCTACATAAAACTTGCCCAAATACTCTCGTGGGTGAACATTATTATCAACGGCGCATAAATCAGGGCGCACCTCAAAGCCGTGAGAAATACGTCCAATAGTGTGCGCAAATGAGCCTCCACCATGTGCAAATGCCACACGCAAACGAGGCAAACGTTGGAAAATTCCTCCAAAAATCATAGAACAAATAGCCAAAGAACTCTCTGCAGGCATTCCCACGAGCCAAGGAAGCCAATATTTAGTCATTTTGTCTTTGCCCATCATATCCCAAGGATGCACAAAAATAGCTGCACCCAACTGTTCTGCTGCCTGAAAAAATGGAAAAAGATTTTCGTCTGACAAATTCCAATCATTGATATGTGAACCTATTTGAATACCTTTTAAGCCAATTTTCATACAACGCTCCAACTCTTTTATAGCCAAATCTGGTGCTTGCAAAGGCACAGTTCCAAGCCCTACAAAGCGTTTGGGGTATCTCTGAACTATTTCTGCAATATGGTCATTCAAAAAAACTGCTGTATCTAACGCATCAAGCGGTTTTGCCCAATAATGAAAAAGCACAGGAATAGTAGAAATTACTTGTACATCTACTTTAAACTCTTCTATTTCTTTCAAACGAACATCAGCGTCCCAACAATTATCTTGGATTTCTCTGAAAAACTTGCCATCAACCATCATTCTGGCACGACAAGGGCGGTGGTGGTCAAGGTTGATAAAACCGCCATACCCAAATTTTTCTTTATAAGAAGGGAATTTTTCTGGGATAATATGTGTATGAATATCTATTTTAAGGCACATTTTTTTATTATTGAATGTTTAGGCAGAATTTTCAGCAAGATAGGTTTTTATAAATCAAAAATCAAAAAATAAGTAATTGTAAATTGTGAATTTTTAATTGTAAATGAATACAAAATGCTTTTAATCAATAAAAAGACTAATTTTATTGAAAATATTTTTGTATTTTTGCTGAATTTTTACCTATTTATTTTTCGTTTCAATTAGTTGTATTCATTCACAATTAAAAATTCATAATTCACAATTCAATGAAGCGTATTCGTTATTTTATTTTTCTAAGAGATGTTTTGATGATAGCTTGTACGGCTTTTGGAGGTCCACAGGCGCATTTTGCTATTTTTCTGAAAGAATTTGTTGAAAAAAGGGCTTATATTACTCACGAACAACTCATAGAACTTACAGCACTTTGTACGCTTTTGCCTGGTCCTACTTCTACACAAACCATTACAGCTATTGGTTATAAAGTAGGGGGTGCGCCTTTGGCTTATCTGACACTTTTGGTCTGGATTTTCCCTAGTGTGTGTATTATGACGTTTGCAGGCGTAGGTGTAAATTATTTGCTAGAAAATAACATTTCTCTTGCTTTTGCTCGTTATATGCAACCTATTGCCATAGGTTTTGTGGCGTATGCAAGCCTGCAATTTGTTCAAAAAGTCATCAAAACGAAAACTGCTTTTTTGCTGATGTTACTTGCAGCTTGTGTGGCGTTTATTTTTCATAAACCTTGGGTTTTTCCTATTATTATTGTGGTTGGAGGAGCTATTACGACATTAAAATTCAGAAAATATCCAAGACAAAAAGATAAAAATATCCAAATAAAATGGCGAAATTTGACTTACTTTATTTTAGTTTTTGTCATTGTTGGTGTACTTAGTGAAGTTACAAGACAGTTTCCTTTTGGTTTACCTTTCCGTTTGGCAGAAAATTTTTACCGTACTGGCACACTTATTTTTGGCGGCGGTCAGGTGCTTATTCCCTTGATGCTCACGGAGTTTGTGCAGGTCAAAAAGTTAGTTTCTATTGAAGAGTTTTCGTCTGGATACGCTTTTAGTCAGCTTGTACCAGGTCCTACATTTTCTTTTGCAGTTTTTATTGGTGCTTTATGTATGCGTGAATACGGTATTTTAGGAGAGATTTCAGGTGGTTTGATTGCGGCTTTTGGGGTGTTTTTGCCAGGAACTTTATTGATTTTTTTTGTAATACAATTTTGGGACGAACTGAAAAAATACCGTATTGTACGAGCATCACTAGAAGGCATCAATGCGGCAAGTGCGGGACTGGTGCTTGCTGGTTTTGCGCTGATGGTTTTGGCAAGTTATCAAAGTATTTTATCAATAAATATACTGCTTTTAAATATAGGAATTATTATTGCTACTTTTTTGTTATTACAGTTCACCAAAATACCACCTCCAGTACTTATTTTGATAGGTTTTTTGGGAGGAATTATTTTTTAATTTTTTCTTTAAAAGAAACTAAAAAATAAATCAAATAGCAAAAAATTAGCGTATAAATATTGAAATTACTAAATAAAGTGTAAATTTGCACATTTTAAAGTGTGTTTTAAAAAAGCAACAACGACAAAATTAGCTTACAATAAAATTATTGAATGAAATTTGTAGATATACACCCAGACGCAAAAATAGGTAACAATGTTACAATAGGCTCGTTTAGTAGCATTGCACAAGATGTAGAAATTGGGGATAATACTTGGATAGCTCCTAATGTAACCATTATGGACGGCGCACGCATTGGCAAAAACTGCCGTATCTTCTCTGGTGCAGTTATTTCTGCCATTCCGCAAGATTTGAAGTTTGAAGGAGAAAAAACTTTTGCAGAAATAGGTGACAATACCACCATAAGAGAGTGTGTAACAATCAACAGAGGTACAAAAGACCGTTGGAAAACAACTGTGGGTAATAATTGCCTCATTATGGCTTATGTACACGTTGCTCATGATTGCGTGATTGGCAATAATTGTATCTTAGTCAATAGCGTTCAACTTGCTGGACATGTAGAAATTGGAGAATTTGCTATTTTGGGCGGACTTTCAGCTGCACATCAATTTACCAAAATTGGCGCACACGCTATGATTTCTGGCGGTTCTCTTATCAGAAAAGATGTACCACCGTTTGTAAAAGCGGCTCATAATCCTATTGCTTATGTTGGTGTCAATAATTTAGGTTTGCGCAGACGTGGCTTTACAGGCACTCAAATAGCTAATATTCAGGAGATTTATAGAGTTTTATTTTTGAAAGGTTATAATTTTACTAATGCAGTAGAAATTATAACTAATGATTTTGAGGCTAGCCCAGAAAAAGAAGTTATTATTGATTTCTTAAAAATTGCTAAACGTGGCATCATCAAGGGAATACCTAAAAAAGGCGCAAACACAACAGAAGAAGAATTTTCTTTGTAGATCATATTTAAAGAAATGACCAATCAAGATAGAAGTGTAGCCTATCACGCACAACAAATTTTATTAGTATTTTCCCTAACGGTCTGGATTTTATCTTTTCTTTTTTATCCTTTTGCTTTTTGTTATGTGATAA
>JAYVHJ010000190.1:0-7015 GCA_043771315.1 Raineyaceae bacterium | reverse complement strand
TGGCAGCAAATCTACCCCAAAGAGATTTTTAAAACTCCTATTAAATAGTTGGTTGTACTCAATAAGTTCATAGTTTTGGTTTATTTGCCAAATAGCAATATCTTTATTTTCAACAATAGCTCTCAAATTAGCTTCTTTGCTGATAAGTTGTTCATTCCTAGTGTGGATTTCCTGCTGTTGTTGTTGCAGTTTTTTGTTAGAATGATGAATAATAATGCGTGCTGTAAGCTCTCTTTTTACTAATTTGTAGGTAGTATAAGACAAAAAAGTAGAAATAATAGCAATAGTGATAAAAAGCAATGCACCACTTGCTAATATGTCATAAGTAGTATAATTAGTATTATTGAATAAGAATATTCCAAGAAGCGCAAACGCTAGTATCAAATGTGGAATAGAATGATACAAACGCCACAATATCAACCAGTTGAAAACAAGATAAATAAGGGAATATGCTAAAAAATAATACTGTAACTTATCCAAGGGCAAATAAGCTAAAAATATGGCATTATTGAGTGTAAGGCTACCTAAACACAGATGCGCCACAATAATAGCATTAAATTTTTTCTTTTTGCAAATGGTATAAACGCCCCAAATAACTACCAAATTAACAAGTTTTATACTTATTTGTATCATTATGGCAGCAGGGTAGCGCACATACGTAAGGATTACCCAACCTATAAGTACACCTGTAGTAAGCCACAAAGCATCTACTACACGTTGTTGGCTTACTTTATATAATTCTTTTTCTAATAACTGACTAAATAATTCTTCTGGAGTGTCTCTCTTGCTAGTGGCAATCATTCAATAAATACGTAACGAATGTATAATAATTTATGTTTAGGGTAATGTGCTATGTTATTTTCAAAGGTGCGCTAAGTTACAAAATAATCCCATAAAACAAAAATTAAATCAAAGATTTACCCTACTTTTTGGCTATAAAAGTATTCTTAAATTGCTGAAAAAATGTTGCATTTATTTTGCTATCTGTTTGTATTTCAATAATTTGAGTTTGAGTATTTGGCTCAAAAAACTTTTCTAACATTTTTGTTAATTCTTCTTGTGTATGTACGTAGGTATGCCCAAAATCAAAATCTTTTGCAAGATTCTCTGTATTTAAAACTTGTTTTGTTTCAAAATAAGTTTCTAATTCTGCTTGTTTTGCGGGTTCTGGCAAAATCCTAAAAATGCCTCCACCATGATTATTAAGCACTATTATTTTTAGATTTGGCATTTTGTGGTTGTGCCAAAAAGCGTTCCTATCATACAAAAACGACATATCACCTGTAAGCAAAACCACTATTTTGTCAGTCGTGAGAGCATTTCCTACAGCAGTACTATTGCTACCATCTATGCCACTTGTACCTCTATTAGCGCAAATTTCAATGTTTTTATCATTTTCTAAGCTCAAATAATTAGCATAACGCACCGCCATACTGTTGGCGAGATGCAAAATACTATTTTTGGGCAAATTTTTCATAATTTGGTGGCAAGCAGAAAATTCAGTAAAACCACCCCTAGCCCCTCCTTCAAAGGAGGGGGATTTTTTAAAACCACCCCCAGCCTCTCCTTTGAAGGAGGGGAGTAAAGTCCCCCTACTTTCTAAGGAGGGGTTAGGGGTGGTTAATTCACTTAAAAAGAAGTTTTCTAGTTTATTTTTTGCTTTTTGGTTTTCATTTTGCCATAAATCAAGGTAATCTGTTTTGGGTAATTTCTTACGTGTTTGATTGATATAATATTCAAGTATAATTTCTGGAGAAACAGGCAAAATATGCGTAAGACTTTGGAAAGTATCTGCCACTTCTCCATATTCTTGGATATGCCAATGATATTTGGGTTTATATTTTCTCAAAAATTGTTTCAAACTTTTAGATAAAACTGACTTTCCAATAGTTATGAGTAAATCTGGTTGAAGTTTTTTGTTAAGTTCGTCATCATTTTGCATCAAAATAAGGTCGTGATGTGAGATAGTTTTAGCAAATGGATAAGCATTTCCAATCAAATCAGCCACAATAGGGATTTGTAGCACACCTTTATCATAGATTTTTGGGAGAGCATTGAGCAAAATAGGGTTTAGAGCCGTCTGACCAACCACAATGAGTTGTTTTTCACATTGTTCTTCAATTTTCATTAGATTATTCCAATCTATTTGGGCAGGATTTTTGCGCACACGTATTTTTTCAATAATTCGTACATTTTTATCAAATGTAACTACTTCATTATCATTAGGATAAAAAGGCTCACGTATAGGTACATTCACGTGTACTGGTTGCGTTTGCTCGTGTTGTGTTAGGTTGATGGCATCATTGATAATTCTATTTACAAACCATTGATTATCAAAATTCTGGTTATTATTTTCATCAGTTTGATAATCAGAAGGTAATTGAAAACTTGCTTTTACGTGTTTTCCATAGATATTTTCCTGAAAAATAGTTTGTCCATCACGTTGTGCGACCCATTCTGGCGGTCTGTCTGCGGTGAGAATAAGCAAAGGGATTTCTTGAAAAAATGCCTCTGCAATAGCTGGAGCGTAGTTGTAAGCCGCAGAACCTGATGTACATATCAAAATAACTGTTTGACGTAAACTTTGTGCCATTCCGAGAGCTATAAAAGCAGCACTACGCTCATCAGGGACTATTTTTGTGGTAATATCTGGGTGCTGTGCAAAGGCAATAGTAAGTGCCGCAGAACGTGAGCCAGGCGAGATAACAGCGTGTCTGATGCCTTTTTGAGCGCAAATTTCAGCAATATTATAAAGAGAAGGAAGAAGCATTTTTTTGAGGTACGAGGTTTGAAGTACGAAGTACGAAATTTGAATGATGAATTAGTACCCTAAGGAAGAGGAATTAAATGATTTCATCATTCGTACCTCGTACTTCTTATTTCGTACCTCTTCCTAAGGGTGCTAATTGTAGTCGTTTACAAAAATACAGAAAAAACTTGTATTTTTACATTGAGAACTAATAATTATCAAAAAATGTTATCTTTGCATTAAAATATCTTTAAATATCTCAAAAATGATGACGCTTTTAGAACGTGTTGAAAAGTCGCTTGAAAATATCCGCCCTTATCTTGAAGCAGATGGCGGAGATGTAAAAATAATTGAAATAACCGCTGAAAATATTGTAAAATTAGAACTTTTGGGGGCGTGTAGCTCGTGTCCAATGTCTGCAATGACGCTCAAAGCAGGTGTGGAAGAGTCTATACGCAAAGCCGTCCCAGAAATAATGGGAATAGTTGCCATCAATACTTTATAAATAATTAAGTGACGTAATAATTTGATTACTAACATTTTGTATTTATTCACAAGTCCTAATTTACAATTCCTAATTATTTACTATGTTTTTGATTAAATATATCTTATGTACGTTTTTTTTGCTAAAAATATTACCTACAAATGCGCAAAGTGCCTTTGAGGATAATTTTTCTAGGGAATTTACGTATGGTGCAGGGCTTACAACCAACGGAGGACTTCCTGCAAGCATTTCTTTTAAGTATGGAAAAGTCAAAACTGCAAGCACAAATACCACCTTAGGGATAGAAATAGTAGGAATTACGCACCCAAAAGAGAGAAAAGTATCAGGAAAAGCTCCCACAGGTACAGGGCAAACGCAAGGCGGAAGAAGTTTTGTTTTTGGTAAAACTAATTATCTTTATAGCATACGTCCACAATATGGCGTAGAAAATATTTTATTTAGAAAAGCCTCTCGTGAGGGTGTGCAAGTGAGTTCTGTTTTTGCTTTTGGTCCTAGTATTGGTATTATACGTCCTTATATGTTGCTTTATGATATTTCTACAAGTGCAAGTTCACCTAATTTGCAAGAAGTAGCCTACGACCCAGAAGTACATTTGGAAAGTCGCATTTATGGTAGAGGTGGTTTTTTGGCAGGTTTTGGACAATCTTCTCTTGCAATAGGTGCAAATGTGCGTGCTGCACTTTCATTTGAAATAGGAGCATTCAAAAATAGCATTACAGGGTTAGAAGCAGGCTTTACGTTGGAGGCATTCACCAATAAAATTACACTTATGGATAATATAGACCATTCTATAACCAATAAAAATGTCTTTACAGCTGCATACGTTACTATTTATTTTGGTTGGAGAAAAGAATGATGTTGAAGTGTGAGGTAAGAAGTGTGAGGTGTGAAGTAAGTTCAAATATTTAAAAAAATTACAGTTTCAATACAAAAATGCTAAAAAATCTACTAAGACCTATATATTTCTATTTCAGAGAAAAAAAAGAACTTTTTTTATTCCAATATTTGCTCAAAAATAAAATAAAAAATAAAATACCTCTCAAACTCGTAATTGGCAGTTCTAGTATTTATCAAGAAGGTTGGCTACCAACAGAAGCACATTTTTTGAATTTATTAGAACAAAATGATTGGTTAAAATATTTCAAAGAAAATACTGTTACAAATATTGTTGCAGAACACGTTTGGGAGCATCTGACCAAAGAAAATGGACTAATTGCTATGCAAACGTGCTTTACTTTTCTCAAAAATAATGGAGGAAAACTGCGTATAGCTGTTCCTGATGGTTTTCATACAGATAAAAATTATATTGATACAGTAAAACCTAATGGAACTGGCTCTGGCGCACACGACCACAAACTTCTTTATAATTATAAACTAATGTCTGAAATGCTTGTTAGTGTGGGTTTTAAGGTGGATTTAGTAGAATATTTTGATGAAAATGGCGTTTTTCACCAAAATAATTGGAGTGGAGAAGACGGACACATTAGGCGTTCTCTCAAACACGACGAAAGAAATAAAAATGGTAAACCCAATTATACAAGCCTTATCATTGATGCCATAAAAATATAAAAAATAAGAAAACTTTTAAAAATATAAAAATAATGATAGAACTTCCCGTTGTTTCATCAGAAAAAGAAAGAGTAAAAAAACCTAATTGGTTGCGTGTAAAGCTACCTATTGGCGCAGAATATGCAAAAGTACGCAAAATTGTTGATGAATATAAATTGCATACTATTTGCGAGAGTGGCAACTGTCCTAATATGGGCGAATGTTGGGGCGCAGGAACGGCTACTTTTATGATTTTGGGTAATATTTGTACTCGTGGTTGCTCGTTTTGTGCTGTTGCCACAGGAAAACCAAATGAATACGACACAGACGAACCTCGTAGAGTTGCGGAAGCCATAAAACTAATGGGCGTAAAACACGCTGTTTTGACTTCTGTTAATAGAGATGAACTGAAAGATAGAGGTGCAGAAATTTGGTATCAGACTGTCGTAGAAGTCAAAAATCTTTCACCACAAACAACCATAGAAACGCTTATTCCTGACGTGAAAAGCAACTGGGACGCTCTTTACCGTATGATTTCTGGTGGACAAGAAGTAGTTTCTCATAATATGGAAACCGTTGAACGTCTTTATAGACGTGTGCGCCCACAAGCAAAGTATGAACGTAGTTTGGAGCAAATAAAACTCACCAAAGCATACGGAAAGCGCACCAAATCTGGCATTATGCTAGGACTTGGAGAAACTATTGACGAAGTATATAAAGCTATTGATGACCTTGTGGAAAATGGTTTGGATATCTTAACACTTGGGCAATACCTACAACCAACCAAAATGCACCTTGAAATAGCGGAATATGTACATCCTGACGTTTTTGCACAATTAAAAGAGGAGGGAGTAAAACGTGGTTTGAAGTACGTTGAGTCTGGTGCGTTGGTGCGCTCTTCTTATCACGCTGAAAAACACGTTTTTATTTAAAATGTTGATAATCAAGATTTTGTATTTATTCATAATTTATAATTAAACATTCACAATTATCTGCAATGTGTGAATTAGATAAAAACCTCAAATTTTGTACCTGTATTGCTGAAATAAAAGTAATTCATAACAAAAATAGTCGTAGAAATAAAAATCTAAAACCTGGAAAAACCAACCAATATCTTTGGTTTTTGTCAAGGTTTGCGCACCGTTTTGAGCCTATGATGGAAGGAATGATGAATATGCCAAGCCATCAGCTTAATGATATACTTACAAATGAAATAGTTTTGGAAAATCTTAATCAAAAAGATAAAAATTGTTTTGATTTTGATTATATTCCTTTTGAAGGTGATAGTCTTTCTATTAGGTTTGATTATGATGAAAAGAAAAGCTATTTATATGGCTTTTTGTCCTTTGTGTATGAAAATAATGCTTGGCGTGTTGGTATGCACGATATTTTTTCTACCACAACCAAATTATTACAAAAGGGGATAGTGGAAATAGAAGTGATTAAATAAAAAATTTATGAGAATAGCCCTATTTGCAGATATTCACGGAAAAATACTTTTACCATTCAAATTGGCTTCGTTTTATCAAAATATAACACAGAAAAAGATAGATTTAATTTTGCAATGTGGAGATATAGGTGCATTCCCCAACCTTAATAATTTAGATAAAGCAACTATTCGTCACGCTCAAAACGACCGTGACGAACTTGGTTTTTGTGATGATTTTACAAAAGAGAAAAAAGAAATAAAAACATTTTTAGATGCCCTAAACTTGCGTATGATATGCGTAAGAGGCAATCACGAAGACCACGAGTTTTTGGATAATATAGAAAAAAATACTGGAAACGAACCTGAATTTGATACTATTTTCCCTATTGATATTTATAAAAAAGTTTGGGTTTGTAAGTCTGGGAAAATACAAAATTTTAGTATAAATAAGGAAAATACTACAGAAAATATCACATTTGTTGGAATTGGTAGAATTGGTGACAGAAAAGGACGTAAAGATGCTGCTTTTATTCAAGATTATGAACGAGAAGAAATAAAAAAACTCCTCAAAACAAAAAAAGTACCTGATTTACTAATTTCTCACGACAAAGACGACACAAGTCAGCGAGGTTATGGAATGGCTGAAATAGCAGAAGTTCTAGAGAATTTACCTTTCAAATATCATTTTTAGAGTATGTTTAGAAACTATCTTATAGAAATATAACAATGTAAAATATTGCGTATCTTTTGTAATTTTGTATAAAATTATCACAATTATATTCAA
>JAYVHJ010000189.1:0-5209 GCA_043771315.1 Raineyaceae bacterium | reverse complement strand
CTTCTATACAGCTTTCAGAAGTGCGGATAAAATACTCCAATGCCTTAATAAAATTTCCCTGATTTTTGTAATTAACACCCACATAACTAAGAGCCTTGTGATAACCAGAAATATAATCTAGCTTTAAAGCCATTTCAGCAGCTTTTTTGCCGTATTCTATGCCCAGATTAGGTTTTATGTTGCGGTAGTTCCAACTCAAACGGTTTAATATATCTACTCTTTTTTTGTCTTCTTTTGGATTATTAGCAAGTGCTTTGTTTAGGCTATCTAAATAAAATTTATGGGGCATTTGTGCGCCTACATTCGTGCAGCACAAAATAAATATTCCCAATAAAATCACATAAAAATTCTTCACTTTATTCAATTACGAATTACGAATTATCAATTACGTTATTTGACTACGAGTTTTGTCGTAATTCGTAATTGATAATTCGTAATTGAGTTTTACATTAAATTAACTTCCATAGAAAGCGTGATACCAAATTTTTCTTCCACAGTTTGTTGCACTTTGTCTGCTAAATCTTTGATTTCCTGACCTTTAGCTTTGCCATAATTAACTAGTACAAGAGCTTGCTTTGCGTGTACACCAGCCTCACCCACACGCAAACCTTTCAGTTCACATTGTTCTATCAACCAACCCGCAGGAATTTTGACATTATCCTCATCAACAGGAAAAGAAGGCATATTGTCAAACTTTTTCTTCAATTTGTCAAATGCTTTTTTCTTTATAGTAGGATTTTTAAAAAAACTGCCTGCATTGCCTATTTGCGCAGGAATGGGTAACTTGCTCATTCTTATATTAGTAACTGCAAGGCTCACATCTGCAATAGTGGGCGCAGGAATACGCATTTCCAAAAGTATTTTCTGAATATCCCCATAAGCAATACTCAATTTTGGCTTTTTTGTTTTATTTCCTAGCTTAAAAGTAACAGAAGTGATAATATACTGTCCTTTTAGCTCATTTTTAAACACGCTTTCTCTATAACCAAATTTACACTCTTCCTTATTAAAAACACGGATTTCTCCAGTTTCAATGTTCATAGCCTCCAAATCTTCAAAAATATCTTTAATTTCAACACCATAAGCACCAATATTTTGCATAGGTGCTGCGCCAACCGTTCCATAAATCAAAGATAAGTTTTCTGCACCAGCATAATTATTAGCAATACAAAACTTCACAAAGTCGTGCCAAATCTCACCTGCGCCCACACGTATATAGATGTGTGTGGCATCATTTTTAACTTTTTTCGTTCCTTTTAGGTTAATTTTGACCACCAAACCATTAAAATCTTTTGTAAACAAAATATTACTTCCACTACCCAAAACGAGCAAAGGCAAATCTTGCTTTTTTTGATAATCTAGGGCTTCTTTGAGTTCGTCCACAGAAGTAACTTCACAGAAACAAGCTGCTTGCACGTCAATTTGGAAGGTATTTAATTTTCTTAGAGAAAAATCTGGCTTTATTTGTAGCATTGCAAAATAGTTACGGATAGTGATGGAGAGATAGGATTTTTTATTGATGTTGAATGAAAAATATCCAACAGCACCAAAAAAGCACTATTTTAGGATTATTTGTAGCATAGAAAATAATTATTTATGATACATAAATAATTATAAAACTTCTGCAAGTTAGTAACTTTTAGTGAAAAAACAATGCTTTTTTTGGTAGGAGATGTAAGCAAGTTGTATTAGTTCCAGCAGAACTAATACAACTTGCAATGTATTTAAAAGGGTGCGGTTTCGTTTGTATTATCTGTTGGTTTTGCTTTTGTGTCGTTCATTTTGCTGGCAAGCGTGATAAATTGATTAGGTGCATCAGTAGTAGGAAATGAAGTTGGTTCAGACGAAAATGTAGTATCTGCACCAAAACCAAAATTATCCATATTCCCAAACTTAGTAAATTCTCCAATAAATTTGAGTTTTACTGTGTCTAGTGAGCCGTTACGGTGTTTTGCAATAATCACTTCTGCCATATTCTCACAAGGCATACCGTTTTCGTCTTGCGTAATTTTGTAATATTCTGGTCTATATAAAAATATTACCATATCAGCATCTTGCTCAATACTTCCCGACTCCCTCAAATCAGAAAGCATAGGTTTTTTATCTCCTCCACGAGTTTCTACGGCACGACTAAGCTGGGAAAGTGCAATCACAGGTATATCCAATTCTTTGGCAATATTTTTGAGAGAACGAGAAATAAAAGCTATTTCCTGCTCTCTGTTGCCTTTTCCGCCACCGCCATCACCGCCAGACATCAGTTGCAAATAATCTACAATCAAAAGTTCTATGTTATGTTGTGCCTTCAAACGGCGTGCTTTTGCTCTAAGTTCTAGGACAGATAGCGCAGGTGTATCATCAATAAAAATAGGTGCTTCTGTGAGTTTAGTAATTTTTGAATGCAGTTGTTCCCATTCGTATTGCATCAAATTCCCTTTTTTGATTTTCTCACTATTTAACTCTGCTTCTGCAGATAAAAGCCTGTTTACTAGTTGTATAGCCGACATTTCCAACGAGAAAATAGCTACTGCTTTTTGGTGGTCAACGGCAGCATTACGCAGGGCAGACACCACAAATGCAGTGTTATGCGTTACAGTCATATCTTCCAACAAAAAAAGCCTGTTTCCATCTATTTCAAAGCCATAATAATCATCAACTTTGTCGTATTCAATTTTAAATCCTGTAACTCTCCAATCAATTTTACTCGCCCAAGCACGAGCTTTTTTGCGTTCTACCTTGACAGGGATTTTATCAATATCTCCATAAATACGCACTCTCCACACATCACACTCGTAATTTATAGAAGTGATTTGGGCTTTTTTCTTTGTGAGAGAAGTTCTAAAACCAAGCGTATCACACAGAAACTTAATTTGACGTGCTAAATCCTCATTTTTTTGCGTGATTTCGTAGCCGTTAGAATCTACCAAATAATGTCCGTCAGAATCCAGCAAACCAGCAAGCAACGACAAACGGTTTTCAGAAGAATTGACCAAATAGTGCTGTGGAATGTGTTTGTTTTCTAACAAATTCAATATTCTTAATTCTTTTTGAATAGAATAAAAATTTTGTTTGCCTTGACTACCTTTCGTAATACCATAATTAGAACATTTATTTTCTTGTTGATATTCAATAAGTTGCAAGCCTAATTTTCCTGCATAGCTTTCCATATAAGAAATGATTTCACTATCTTGTGTTGTGATTCTTGAGCTGTAACTGTGTCCATCTCCCAACCACAAACCCAAAAAATAAGGCTCAATAGTAACAGGTTTTTCTGCAAATTCTACTGCAACTTTGTAGCCTTTGTAGTTAGATTTGAATTTGTCTGATTTTTCTAAATATTCTTTCACAGAAATATTTAAAACTTCTCCTTTTTTATGTTTGCCTTCATTTCTACTACGTTTCAAAGACAAAATATGACTTTCATTTACACCATAACGAATGCCTTTATTTTGATTTATCCAATACATTTTTTCTTGTCCTCGTGCAAGAGAAAGCACTTTTCGTGGTGTAGAATCATCACCCATTAAAAGCTCTCCCACTTCAATATCTTCCACTTTTTTGAGTGTCCCATCAAACATTACAACATATGAATTTTTCTTCAAGCATTTTCCCATTCCAGGCCTTGCCGCTAAAATAATCAAATCAGAGCGTTGCCAGCCAGAAGTTACTTGGTCTAAATCATTAAAACCAGTTGGCACACCTGTAAGACCATCTTTTTTATCTTTTTTTGCTTCTAATTCTTCTAATGCAATGCTCATCAAATCCTTCATCTTCATATAATTTTTTCTGATATTTTTTTCAGAAACATCAAATAAAGATTGTTGAGCGGCATCTAGGAGTTGTAAAACGTCTGTGGTATCTTCAAAAGCCTGCGTTTCTATTTTGGAGCAAATTGTAATCAAAGCACGTTTTATGGCATATTGCATCAAAAGGCGTGAATGATACACAATATTTGCCGCAGAATTGACACGAGAGGTCAGTTCTGCAATCACATAAGCACCACCCACAAACTCCAATTTGCCCAAAGAACGCAGTTTTTGTGTAACTGTAATAATATCAATAGGTTCAGAATTTTGGAACAGTTCTTTGATAGCGTTATAAATTTCTTGGTGAGCAGGCTTATAAAATGTATCTGGGTACAAAATATCAATGACATCATTGATAGCTTCCTTTTCTATCATCAATGCACCCAAAACAACTTCCTCAAGTTCTAGGGCTTGCGGTTGCAATTTTCCATTGGTAACAGGATTTTTGAAAGGCGTTTTGTAAGTGCCTTTTTTATTGGCAAAATTGTCGTTGTTGAGGAGATTATTGTCCATTGTTGTTGTAACTAATTATTTTTGTGCAAATGTATTCGTAGATACGTCACCGCAGTGTGTATCCACGTAGAACAATGTATTTGTACCAATTAAATTATTATGATTTTGTTTGCTTTTGTGTTGTTCTACGTGGATACGCACTACGGTGCGTATCTACAAAAGATATTTTGGTAAATTCAGTTAATCAATACTATTCAAAGGTAAAGGTTATTTGTATTTTTGATCCTCTATTTTTTTCAATTTCTGCTAGTACTTTCAATTGACTGAAAGAAGTTAGAAGTTGTATGTAGCCATTGTAGTCATCATCTTCAAATTGACTTACCAAATTAGTTAGATTGTAATCATCTATTTTTTGAATAATGTCAAATACTTTACTTGCATCAAGCCATTTGCTGTGTTGTAAATACTCTCCTTTTGAGGTAATCTTAAGATACGACTTATCTTCTTCAGTGAAAATTTTATCAAAAAAATCAAGCAAGAACGAAGACGAACCAAAATCAACTCCAAAAAAAGACATTATTGGGTGTTCCCATTTTGAGGAACTTAAACCATTAAGATTAACCGTAAAATTTTCAGACCCATCTTTAGGTTTTACAATCCCTTCAACATAAACATATACTCCCATATTAATATTTTTCCTTGATTTTTCCTTGTGATTCACTACAAATATACGCAGAAAAAGTGGGATAGTTTTATATTTTTTTAAGTAAATTTCCTTGAAATTCTTAATGATTTGATAGTGAAAGAGATAAAAAATGTGTACTTTTGCACCTCAAATTTAACCCAATTCAATGGACGCACTTACAGATTTAGCCAAAATTATTTTACCTGCAGCACTCGTACTTTATGGAATGTACTTGACTGTTCAGTCTTTTCTAAATAAAGAATTTCAG
>JAYVHJ010000188.1:0-6033 GCA_043771315.1 Raineyaceae bacterium | reverse complement strand
TGAAGGTATTGGTTATCTGCAACTTATCATAGAAAAACTAGCTAATACACGCATTGATTTGCTGGTGCAACGCTACATTTTTGAGCCTTTGGATATGAAAAATAGCCATATGGTTTGGGCTGATAGTCTTGCGCCTCGTATGTGTTTTGCTCACGGAAGTCAGGGCTACACCGTTTATTATAACCGCCATTTTAGGGCGCACGGCTCTTATACGCTCATCACCAATGGGGAAGATTATGGCAAATTTCTTGCTTCTATACTCAATCAAGAAGGTCTCAAAAAAGATTTATATATTGAAATGTGGCAACCACAAAGTACCGCAAAAACGGGTTCTCTAGCCTCCCTTACGTGGGGTTTGGGTATGGGCGTGTATGATTCAAAAGCAGGTAGAGCATTTTGGCATTGGGGAGATTTGGGAACTTCAAAAGCCTATATGATGGGTTTTCCTGATGAGCAGGCAGGTGTGGTTTTCTTTGGAAATAGTGCCAATACGCTCAATATGGCAATTCAATTACTGGCGGAAACTGTCGGCGGAGAGCACAAACAATTTAATGTTTTGAATATTGCGCAATACAACGACCCTATTATTTTACTTGGGAAATATTTTAATGCACAAAATTTTGATGCTTTTTTGCAAAAATTAAATGGTTATGTTCTCTCCAAAGAAAGTAGGTTTAATAATACTATTTTGAATAATATAGGTTATAATTTGATGAAAATGAATAAAAATAAAGAGGCTTTACAAGTGTTTAAAATCAATTTTTTGCTTTATCCTGATATAGCAAATGTATATGATAGTTTGGGGGAGGCTTTTCTCAAAAACAACAATAAAGTAGCTGCAAAGCAATATTATTTAATGGCTTTGGAGAAAAACCCCAATAATCAAAATGCAAAAAATAAATTGAAAACGCTTTAAAAGTGTTTGAAGTTCGTTTCTCAAAATAGCAAAATTATCTCACTTAATAAAAAACAAAAAAAATCCATAAATAACTATCTAAACAAATCTCTAAATTATTCAACAAAACAAATTTTATGACCAAACAATTATTTCAACCAGTTTTTATTCTTCTTTTTGCTATTTTCTTTCTTTCTTCTTGTACCAAGAAAGCTCTTATTACACAAACCTCCAAAGAAAACTGTACTGTTTCTAGTACAAGTTTTTATTATGACTCTTTGCTTTATGCTACAAATCAAAAAAATACTTTTGATACCACAGATGCACAAGCCGTGCTAAAACCTTATTTTTCTAACCGTACCATTAGTATTGCCAAGAATTTTGGAGGTTATGGCTTGCTTTGTGAATATGCTCGTGCCAAAAGCAAAAGTACAGACGCTATGAATGATACTAAACTTTCGTACTTACGCAATGAATTGCAACAACAAATTTTTGCTGCTACGGCTGATGTTAATAGTATGCAAGCAGAAATTGCCTGTGAAAAATCTCGTATGCTAGAACTTCAAAAGGAACTTCAAGCTTGGATAAGCAAACGCCTCAATAGAGCAACCGTTTATTCTATTGCGTTGGGGGGCGTTGTAACAATCATTGGTAGTACCATTGCACTTCAAGAAGGTGATATAAATTATGAGCAAGGCTCACAGATAATAGGAGCAGTAGCAGTTACTTATTTGAGTTTTAGGTCTATTGCAGTAAAGAAAAAAGTATTATATATACACGAAAACCGTAATCATTTGAAGGATATTTATGAAAATAATACTTTTTCAAGGACTTATTCTCCCTTTTTATGGAATTTTATGTCAAAAGAATTTAAACTAAATGGCACTTTGACGACAGGAAAGAAGGAAATTATTAAGAAATGGGAGAAAAACTTTCCTATTTTGTTGCTTGATGATACAAAAGAAAACAAAAAACAGAATAAAGAAGTCCAAAGCAATAGGGAACTTATGACAAAATTTGTAGGGAAAGGCGCAGAATATAGCGTTGATGACCTAGAAACTCGTATTTATATGTATGAAACGCTTGCAGCAGAACTTGACCTTATTCATTATGATTTAAAGCGTTTGCAACAAGAAATGCTTATTAAATATTAAAATTAAAAAAACCTTTCCAAATATTTAGAAAGGCTTTTTTGTAAACTAATACGCAGGGTATAAAACCCTGCACTATTCATGTTAAACACATATTATTACTCCAAGAAATCAGTAACGTGGGGTTTTATACCCCACGAAAATAAGTAATATCCTTATCTAATTAGCTACTTCAGACAGAAATTTTATTCTCATTAGTCTGATTTCTTCTTCTGAATATTCATCTGCAAATTCTTTCATTACGTCTTCTATATGGTCACTTTCAGAGTGCATAAAATACTCAAAAACCTCTGCTTGGCGTTCTGGCTCCATTACTTGGTTGATGTAATAATCCAAATTAAGTTTTGTTCCTGAATAACAAATGTGTTCTATTTCTTCCAAAAGTTCCTCAAAGTGCAAATCTTTAGCTTCTGCTATTTCTTCCAAATCAATTTTTCTATCTACTTGCTGAATAATAAAAATCTTAATTTTTGATTTATTCACACTTGTTTTTACGACAACATCAGAGGCAGTTTCAATTTCATTTTCCTCTATATATTTGCTGATAGCGTCAATAAAAGGTTTGCCAAATTTTTGTACTTTGCCCATTCCCACACCATTGACTTGTGCCAAATCCTCTTTTGTGATAGGATAAGTGGTAGCCATTTCTTCCAAAGAAGGGTCTTGAAAAATCACATAAGGAGGCAGATTTTTCTCTTTTGCGACTTTCTTACGCAAGGTTTTGAGCAAATCAAAAAGCACTTGGTCGTGTGCTTTTCCTCTATTTTGCATAAGACTTTCTTGTTCTTCTGCATCTTCTTCTGTCATCAGCGCATAGTCGTGGTCTTTGGTAAGCGTAATACCAAAGGGACTTTTAAGAAACTTTTTACCTTTGGCAGTAAGTTTGAGTACGCCAAAATTTTCTACATCTTTTTGCAAAAAATCATATAATAATATTTGTCTAACAACAGAATACCAGTACTTTTCAGAGAAAGCTTTCCCTTTTCCAAAAATAGCTAGTTTATTATGTTCGTAACTTTCTGTATATTGATTCGTTACACCTGCTACCACAGATGCCAAATGTTTGATAGCAAAACGCTGTTTTGTTTGTTCTACGGTTTGCAAAGCCCACAAAACGTGTTCTTCACTGTCCACAGTTCTATCTTTTGGAAGATTACAGTTATCACAACCGCCACCTTCTCCACATAATTGGTCTTGATAAATCTCACCAAAATAATGCAAAAGTTGCCTTGCGTTATCTCTTTCTGTTACGTTTTTGTCTTTATTAAATTTCTCTAATTTATTAACGTCATCTTGGTCAAAAAGCATCAAACAATGCCCTTCTAAGCCATCTCTGCCTGCTCTTCCTGTTTCTTGATAATATCCTTCCAAAGATTTTGGAGCATCAAAATGTATCACAAAACGTACATCAGGCTTATCTATTCCCATTCCAAAAGCAATAGTGGCAACAATCACATCTGCATCTTCATTCAAAAAAGCATCTTGGTTGTTGATACGCACTTGTGCATCTAGTCCAGCGTGATAGGGAAGAGCTAAAATATCATTTACTTTTAAAAGTTCTGCTACTTCTTCTACCGTTTTGCGACTAAGGCAATATACAATACCAGATTGTCCTTTGTGTTTTTTGATAAATTTGATAAGTTGTTTTTTGCTATCAAGTTTTGGCTTGATTTCATAATACAAATTAGTACGGTTGAAAGACGACAAAAATATGTTGGCATCTTCCATTAGCAAATTTTTCTGAATATCTTGTTGTACTTTTGGTGTGGCGGTTGCTGTAAGTGCCACAATAGGTAAATTACCAAGATTATCAATAATAGTACGTATTTTGCGGTATTCTGGGCGGAAGTCGTGTCCCCATTCAGAGATACAATGTGCTTCATCAATGGCAATAAAAGAAACATTAGCTTTTTTGAGAAAGTCTAAATTTTCTTCTTTTGCAAGAGATTCTGGCGCAACGTACAAAAGTTTTACCATGCCAGAAAGCGTATCTTTCTTGACACGAGTAATTTCTGCTTTGCTAAGTGTAGAATTAAGAAAACGGGCATCAACGCCAAAAGCGGTGAGTTGGTCAACTTGGTTTTTCATTAGGGCAATAAGTGGGGAGATAACAATAGCCGTTCCGTCCATTATGAGGGCAGGCAATTGATAGCAAAGCGACTTTCCTGCACCTGTGGGCATAATTACAAAAGTGTTTTTCTTTTGAAGAACATTATTGATAATTGTTTCTTGATTTCCTCTAAATTGATTAAACCCAAAATATTCTTTTAATTTTGCCTTCAAATCAGGCTCTAAGTTTTTTGCCATTGCTGGTAATAGTTTCTTTTGATATTTGCAGATAGTTTTTTGATACTATTTCAACGCTGTCATTTTGATAAATATTTTTATAAAATGTAGGGAAATAGAATTCGTTATCAAATCTAAGCAAATAAAAATCATAATAGCAAATTTTTTTTGCTTTTTTTTGAAAAATAAAGAAAAATTTAACAAAAACTAACCATAAGCAACAAAAAACTAATCTAAAACCGTTATTTTATCAAAAGTAGCTGACTATTTTTTACACCATTTACCCAATGTTTGACCATTGCATCAATTTTTAGGTAGTCGCCAAGTACCAAAGTTTCCTTTGTGCCCAATTCATTTTCAAAAAACACTTCTCCCGACACACAAAATAGTAGCGCAGGCGTCTGTGAAACGTGTTCTTGGAGCGTTTCTCCTTTCAAAATACGCAAAGAAGTAACCACAACCTCCCCAATATTGTGGAAAGGAACAGCAGAAACTCCTGTTTGTGTGGTATGTAGCTGGTTGATATTCATATAAATAAGAGTTTTTTGGTGGTGAATATGGTTGAAATGATATTTTATTACACATTTCTATAAAATTGCTAGTTTGTGTTTCACAAACTGTAGTTAAAGCAATTATAAAAGCTTGTTTTTATTCTCAAAAACAAACTCATCAAAGGTTTTGGGGCGGTTTCCTGTGATTTCTTCTACTGAATTGGTGATTTTTGGCAACGTCTGAAATCTTTGAAGATAATGAAGCATTATCAAGACTAAAATATAACCAAACGTCACTTTTTCTTTGCGCTTTTGCCACCAAAAACGTAACAAATTAGGAGAATCAAAAGTGATTTTTGTGTCAAGTCCTACGCTAAGTTTGTCTGCCATCTCCCTAAAATTAAGCCTTTCATTGCTTGTAAGCTCAAAATACGTGTTATCATAATTAGCATTACCGTTAATTATTTCAATGATGATTTTAGCCGCTACTTTTCCTATGTCCGACACATCAACAAGTGTAAATTTTGCTTCTCCAGCAGGCAAAAATATTAGCTTTTTTGTGTGCAAATCATTGTGCAAAGTCGTTGTAAAGTTTTGCATAAAGTATGCAGGGCGTAAGAAAGTGTATTTTATCTTACTTTTTACTATCAACTTCTCTATTTTATTGTGTGGAATAATACTGCTTTTCTCCACACCTTGCACCGACAAGAAAACAATATGTTTTACCTGCATTTGTTGGGCTGCTTTGATGAGCGGTTTGAAATAATTGCCCACTTCCGTAATTTGGGGTGGGCGCAGAAGAAAAAAAATGTCTATATTTTTGAGTGCGTGCTGGTAAGTATTGCCATCAATGAAGTCAAATTTGCGTTTGCTGACCTTAAAAGGTGCTAATTTCTCTATTTCTTTGGGAGATAAATTGTCTTCCTCTCGCACTCCAACAAAAATTTCTAAATCATTGGGCATATTTTGAAGAGCTTTTAAGAGTTCTATACCTACATTACCCGTTGCACCTGTAATAAATACCTTTTTCATCTTTTATTTTAACTTATTTTTATCAAGCTTCAGCCAAAATAGCTTTTTTAGCTTGTTTTTTGAGTAATGGTAAATATTTTTCTACTGTCAAACGTGCCATAAGGTAACTAACAGTAGATTCTGCGCCCTGATTTAGATTAATATAATCTTCTTCAAGACCATCATAACAACCTCCAGT
>JAYVHJ010000187.1:0-4511 GCA_043771315.1 Raineyaceae bacterium | reverse complement strand
TTACACTTCTTTTATCTCTTGGTTAGCTATTTGCTTTTTAAGTATAGAAAGTCCTTCTATAAAGCTGTGTGGCTGATATTCTAGCGTGGTGATAGCTTTATCCAAAATAAACCCTGTTTTTGGAGGTCTTTTTGCAGGCTGCGAAAACGTAGAAGAATCTGCTCTGGTGATGTAAGAAGAGGGTAAATCAAAAAAATCAGCCGTAGCCATAGCCATGTGATACGGTGTAAGCAGGTTTTTGCCCGCTATATTAAAAATCCCTGCTTTTTTCTTGGAAACTATTAAAAAACAACCTTCTGCCAGGTCTTCCGCAAGTGTAGGCGTACGCCATTGGTCATCAACTACCTTTATATTTTTTCTCTCTTCCAAAGATTTTTTCACCCAAAGAATAATATTACTCCTACTCATATCTTGCGCAATGCCATAGACCAAAACGGTACGAGCAATGGCATACAAATTTGTATTTATGTCTTTAAAAGTGTTTTCTAGTGCTTTTTCAGCGGCAAGTTTGCTTTCACCGTAATAACTAATAGGGTTGGGCGTGTCATTTTCGTTGTAAGGTCCACTCTTACCATCAAAAATAAAATCAGTAGAAAGATGAAGTAAGAAAATGCCTTTTTTTGCACAAAATTGCGCTATATTTTCAGTTGCAACGACATTTTGCGCCCAACAACCTTCTTTATTGGTTTCACACTCATCAACATTTGTCATAGCAGCCGTATGAATAACAATATTAGGTAAAAACTTACTCAAAACGGTTTCTATCTCCTCATTTTTAGTAATATCAAGTGAGTGATATTCATAATTGAGGTGAGGCAAATGCAGACGGTTTTCACCACGAGAAGTAGCAATTAGCTGATAATTTGTTTTTTGAGCAATAAGTTCTACTAATTTTTGTCCCAAAAGCCCATTAGAGCCTGTAATAAGGATTTTTTGCATTATATTAAGCTAAAAAAATGATTTTTTGATTAGTCTTTTTTAATTGTGAATTATGAATTTTAAATTATGAATGAATACAAAATAAT
The DNA here is from genome assembly GCA_043771315.1 of Raineyaceae bacterium. Lineage (GTDB taxonomy): Bacteria > Bacteroidota > Bacteroidia > Cytophagales > Thermonemataceae > JANYGM01. Next base: position 3,486 of record JAYVHJ010000187.1, on the reverse strand, counting down.
ATAGTATCTAGCAAATGTATTAACTCATAACTCACAACTTATAATTCATAACTCATATTTATCTATAAAGTGTAATACGTACTATTTCCCCTGTTTCGTAGTCATTTAGCAAAACCATTGTATTTTTAGAAAGTTGTTCTATACCAATTTGGTCTTCTTTGTCTAAACTACCATTTCCCAATGCTTTTTTCACGAACAATTTTGAGCCATAGTCATTCACTTTCCACTCTCCTGCCTCATAATTTCCATTAAAAAAAATACGGTAATTACCATTTTTATCAAATTCAAAAGATGATTTTTTGGCAGCCATAAGCATTTCTGCCTTAAATTTTTCTTTGTCTGTGGCTGATGCGCTGGCTATTTTTTGCTCCATACTAGGGATTTCAATTTTCTTTACTTTCCATTTCCCAGAAACAATGTTTTTTTTGTCATTTTGTTGCGCCTGCAGTTGCGTTTGCAAAGAAATAAACATAAAAAACATCAAAAATAAAGCAAGAAAATAAGTGTTTTTACCACTATTTTTTTTAAAATACATATTCATTTTATTGTTTTTTGGTATTAAATTTATTAAAAAAACGGAGAACAAATACTTATCCTCCGTTTGTTGTGTGTTTTATTTTGGACTATTCTTAATTTAAGAATATACGTTTGGTAGTGCTATATTTGGTATCTCCCACTTCTACAATATAAACTTCTGATTTTGATTTTGACATATCATATTCTTGTGAAAAACGCCCTCTTTGTGTAGTATTATCTTCTTTTATAAGGTTTCCTATCACGTCATAGATACGTATATGCACACGAGAATCTTTATTGATAAAGCTCACCATAAAACGTCTATTTCCAAGCGCACGAACTTCAAAATCAATATTATTAGAATGATTTTGTATAGTGTTAGTACTATTATTTTCAGTATTTATGTCTTCCTCATTTGCAGTAGGCTCTATAATCATAGGCGTTTGCATTGCCTGCAAGAGGGTAGGCTGTGTAAGGATAGTTCCTGTACAGAGCCATAAAGCAAGTAAGATGCTTTTGGAGGTTAGTAGTGTGATTATTTTTTTCATTTTAGCTAGGAATTGTTAGTATAATTTTCAATTTGAAAATACTATAACCAAAACCTTGCCAAAAATACTCTGATGTAGTTTTTACTATAAAAATGATTGCTAAATGTTTTTTAGAAAGTTCTAAAAGCTATTTCATTTTAAAAATATACATTTCATTTTTTGTAAAAAGCAGTAAATTATTGTCAGATACTGCTACAAGTTCGTAGTTTTGGGCAATAGGCGTATTATATTGAGTTATGATATTATTGATATTGTTATAAACGTAATTAACACTAATTTTATTGTTACTAATTTTGAGGTTTTCTTTATTTTCTTTATTATTTTGCAAGGCATAAATATAGTCATTTGCTATAAAAATGGACTTAGCATCTGCAATATAGATATTCTTTTTGTAATTACCAAAATTATCAAATAAAAAAACACCATTATTTTTATCAACCAAATAAACCAAATTATTTAATTCTTTGATAAACAATAAGTTGTATTCTTTTTTCTGAAAAAGTAAATCACAAGGTGTATGCAAAATAACGGTTTTAGTGCGTGTGTTATATTTTTTTAGGCTAAAATCCACCTCGTCAAAAATCCAGATATTTCCGTCAGCTGCAAGTGTGGCAAGCCTTGCAAATCCTGCCATTGTGTCGTCTATTTTGACACTTTGTTTGAATGTAAGAAATCTATCAAAAATAACTAATTCTTGATTTTCTTGATAAAAAACCGCTGTTTCTAATGTTGCCCACGCTTCCAAAAGTGTAATATTTGCTCTGATAGCAGGAGAATAAGCCGTAATACTATCTCCATTATTTTTATATTTGGAGATAGTACCATTTTTGTCAGCTATAAAAATATTCCCATAACGGTCAGCAGAAACCTGTACAGGCTCTTTAATACGCACTTTTTTGATAAAAATCAAATCTTTGCTTGTAAGCGTTTGCGTAGTTTGTACAGGCATTTGTGCATATATAGATGTGCATATATGTAAGAAGAAAATAATTAAATAAAATAATTTTATCATTTTGTATTCATTCATAATTCACAATTTCTTACAACAATTCATCACTTACGGTTGCTTTATCTCTATTTCTACGTTCTCTCAATGTACGTTCATACCAGCGTTTTACAACCCCAAAATAAATTTCTATGACATTAGGCGCAAAAATCACCGCCAAAATGCCTAAGCTCCAATCTACACGTACATTAAATTTATCAAAAACAAAAATAATTAAAAACAAAATAGCTAATGTAAAAAGTGCTTGTGCCAAAAGTGAAATACCATCAAACCAAAAGTCCATAGTTCTATAACTATATGAAAATAAAGCAATTGCAAGAAAAGCAATAACAAAAACAACAAGATAATTGAGCCAAGCAGGCATTTCATCAAGGTAATCTTCGTCCAAAATCATAGAAATAATATTAGCGTGAACCACAATTCCGTACATATCACGGCTAGATTTTCCAATATAAATGGGGTTCATTGGCGTAAAAAACTTGTCTTCATCAGAAGAAGTTTTTGTATTGATAGTAGGACCCATATAACCCAAAAGTACAATTTTATCCTTAAATAATGATTTCAAAGCTGTTCCTGCGGTACTATCTGCACCCATTTGGCGAAGTTGCTCGTGGTCTATGAGTTGGTATTTTTTGATACTTCCTTTGAAATTGATGTACTCAACTTCATTGTTACGCTGAATGAGTTTTGATGCTTTTTCTGGTGCATATTTTTCTGCAATTTTGGCAGCAAAGCAAAGATTTCTTTCTTTATTGATGTCTTCTTTGGGTGCAAAAGTACGGCTAGTTTCTAAGCCACTTGCTTTTTCGTCATCTGTAAGCACATTATCACGTGTGCCTTCCGTGATGAGATTGGCAAGTCCTCCATCTGCGTGTTTCATAAAAAATCTATCAGATGTTTCTAAAGAATCATAATTTGGTTTATCTCTTTTGAGTTCTGGGCTATTTTTCTTAAAAGATGCTTTGGTAACCATCACAACCTTGTTTTTATTACTTTCTGCATTGGTCATTTTAATAGCATCTTGCAAAAGACTATCATCAAGTGTTGCCTTTGGCTTTCCTGTGATAGAATCCGCACTTCCTTTTAATTCTTCAAAAAAAGCATCTACTCCAACCACTTTGGGCTGGTGTTTACCTACAATTTGCATTAGTTCAGAGATTTCGCCACGTCCAAGCATACCAATATTAACAATAGTAATGCGTTCTTCTGCTTTTTCATCTCCTTTTAGTTGAGAAAAATAAATATCCGTTACATCAAAATCTGAAAAAGTTTGTTCTATTGGATTCAAAAACTGCAAATTAATGTTAATATTAGAAACAATGAGCCCCAAAATTCCTACCAAAGCAAGAATAAAAAAGTTATCACGGTTGAATAAAGCTTTAAAAAATTTCATAAGTAATTGTGAATTAGGAATTA
>JAYVHJ010000186.1:0-5890 GCA_043771315.1 Raineyaceae bacterium | reverse complement strand
ATACGCACTGCGGTGCGTATCTACAAAAAATACATTTGACAATTTTTCAACTTGCAAAATCTCTCAAATATTCATATCTAGGCATCAAATCTCCATTTTGTGCAATGGTAGCACGTTCTAATACTTTTTCTGCATCTCCATTGAAAAAATGTGGCATCACATACGCCACAAGTTGCATACCAAACGCCCACGAAGCATCAAAAGGCAACTCACAAGGCAAATTATCAACTGCCATTACAGTTACGTTTTTATCATCAATAAAAAGCTCATTTTCTTCCTGCGTGTGTGGGTTATAGTCAAAAATAGGGGCATCTATGGTTGAGGCACGTATAGTACAAGGCACAGAACCATTCACATCACAAGAAATATCAGCAATAATTTTTATCCTAAAATCAGGTCTTGCCATATCATTTTTAGAAAATAATATATCTGCTTTTGGATTCCAGAAGTGCGTTGTGATAAGAATATCTGTTTGCTGTGCGTAATGCAAGAAATTAGCCTCAAAAAGTTCAGGATTCTTGTGAAAAGCAGTGGCATCAAACTCCGTTTTTTCATCTGTTTTTTGGTGATAATAGTCGTGTGAGGCAAGCACCGTAAAAACAGGCTCATTATAGGTTTTGGTAAGGTAGTCAATAGGAGAAACTTTTCTCATATTTATTTCTTCTAAAATTTGTACCGCACCGTGTCCCACACGTCCACGTCCAGTAAGGGCAATTTTTATGTTAGGAAGTTTGACTTTTAGTAGCTCTTCTTTAAGTTCTTCATAATCTTTGCAGGCATTGGCACGCTTAAGCTGGAAAGTCTTATAACGCTCTCCATACGTCCAGAAAGCATTATATGCACCCACAATTCCCGCAAAAAGCCCAAAAGCAACTATTCTTTCTCCCTTTTCATTGGTTAAACATTCATAATCTATCATACGAATTTTTTTCGCTAAAATAGCTTGAATAAGTTTTTTGTTATAAGCCTGTTTTTTGATAGTATGAGAAAAAAACATATAAGTTTTTCCTTCAATAATTTGTGAAATAGGCACTTCTTTTACGCCCATCAGCACGTCGCAATGAGTCATATCTTCTAAAATCTCTATATTTTCAGCCTCATATTCGTTGTCGTGAATACAACGCACCAAGCTACTTTGCGCATAAATTTTTGCTTCTGGGTGGTTTTTGCGCAAATCTGCGGCTTGCTCTGGCAAAAGTGGTGTACGGTGGTCGTGAGGGACTTTGCCTTCTCTTATAATTCCAAAAATCATTTTTTTTAATGGATAATAGGTGAAATATGAAGTGTCAAGTGTGAAGTATATTTTGATAGCAAACAATGTATTTTACTTCACACCTATTTAAAACGCTCTTTCCAGCGTACTTTGTCAGATATTTGTGTAGAAACTTTTTCTACAAGTTCAGAGTTTTTCAAGAAATCCCTTACGTATTTTTCAATAGGATTAAGAGAAAGTGCGAGCAAAATATTCATCAACAACTTAAAAAGTGGCACACCACCTGCAAAAGCATCTAAATAAGGCTCTATAAACAATACTAAAAACTCAAAAATAGTGATAATCACCACTAAGGTAATAATAGTAGCAGTTTTAGAGTCTGCGCCTCTGCGGTTGTAGAAAATAGAGGTAGCCAAAAGTCCAAATAAAACTACAATTTGTAGCAGATAAAACCACCAAGTTTCCCAAAAAGGCGGTTTTACATAAAATTTAAACTTTTCTATATCACTTACTTGCCCCAAAGTATTGCGTGTACGCAAGTGTAACTCGTATTTCCCACTTGGCAAAAACGGAAATTCTACACTATTTTGCATCTTCCAACTGCTCCAATTAGCATCATCTATGCCTTGCAAACTGTACTGAAACTCTGTTTTGCCTTCTCCAACAAAAAAAGGTGAAGCAAGAACAAAAGAAAAATTTTGTGCTTCTTCGTATCTTTGTAGCTTTGTATCATACAAGGAGGCAGTTTTCCCTGTTTTGGTAAAGATATTTTTGACAAAAGGCTTATAGATAGCGGTTTTATCTATGACAGAACTTTTATTTATCTTGATAATCTTGTCGTCTGCAATAAGCCAAATATTGCCTTTATCTGTTTGATAAATATAATTTATTTGCTTAAAAACTCTCAAAAAGGAACAATTATGGGTATTTGGATAATTCAGATTAGCCCAACCGCTTTTGCTTTCCAAAAAAGCGTGGTTGGGTTGTTGTATGAAAATTTTATCAGGGTGAAGATAATTTTGACTAAATTCTTTATAGGGCAAAAACGCATCTCCAATGAGTTTTACGTGTTGTAAAACGCCTTTGTCGTGGAAAAAAAGCAGTTTTCCGTTGATTTCTCTTACAACAATATCTGCATTACTTTGTTTGTCCCAAACGTATTTAATAAAACTTTCAAAAGAACCATCACTATTAAGAAAAACTTTAAAAATTTCTCCTTTTCCACCCAACCAAAGCACATTTTGTTGTTGAACAATACTGTTAATATTGGCTTGCAAACTTGTAAGTGCAGGCAAAATCACCCATTTATCACCTTTTTTAGTTAGGGCAAAAATGCCTTTTTCTGATGAAACGTACAATAAACTATCATTTGTAGTAGAGGGCGTGGCAAAAGTTAAGTTTTCTTCTGGCAAAATAAGTTCAGCATTTCCCAAAGAAATACTATACAAACCAGTGTTTGTACGTGCAAAAATCTGGTTTTTGAGCGGGAAAAGTTGGCTAATACGGGCATCAATGCCCACTATTTTTTGATAATTGAAAGGTGTTTTTTCTATCAAATAATTACCATTATTGTAAGAATATACCTTTGTTTCTACGACAACCGTCAGGATTTCAGTTTGTTTTTGTGGTGTAAAAGTATTTTTTGCGGTTGTATTTCTTGTTTTTGATTTCCTAAATAAATTTTTAAAAGTATTACGACTTTTTTGCTTGGCTACATAATTTTGTTGTTGCTTTTGTGTGTTATAATTATAAAGTTGCTTGCTTTTTTCTTGTGCAATTTTCAAAGAAACATCTTCTTTATTGGTATTATTCAGAAAAAAAACTCCCTCATTTGTACCTACAAAGAGTTGTTCTTCATAAATGGTTACTGCCGTTGGCTTTCCTGCAAGTCCTGGATAAGTAGAAAAATTAAGTAATGGAAGTTGCACAAGCACACGAGAAATGCCTGAACTATGGCAAATCCAAAGTCCTTGTTGGTTGTCTGCCACAAGTGCCAAAATTTCATTGTCTTCTAAACCATTTTGATAATCAATGACTTGCAAAAGTTTACCAGCATTATCCAACAAAATAGTACCACCTGTAAGCGTTCCTATGGCTATTTGTGTATCAGAAATGCGGATAGCTTTTTGTATGCTGTGTTCGTTTAGGTAATTTTGGGCATCATTTGCACCAATATTAAACTGCTTAAAATTTTGACCATCAAACAGATACAATAAATTATTGTCAGCCGTAATGCAAGTATTATTTTTATCATAAGAAAATTGTGAAATAATATCTAATTCCTTAAAAATATCTCCTTGTGCTACGTGAGTAAGGTTTTTATTCTCAATTCTATGTAATCCTTTGTTTTTGAGGTTAATAAAAACCTTTTGTTGATGATGAAAAAATCCTGCAAAAATATTTTTTGGAGAGTTTTCCAAGATAGTTTCTGTTACTTTTGTGTTAGGATTATGGCTAATAAGTTGTTTGTCGCTATAAAAATAAACTTTGTCTAAGGTACTTATTTGGGAGATAATGCCAATATTTTGTTGTGAGGTGCTTTGCCCAACAATTTGTGTAGTAATTTGTGCGGCTAGTGAAACAAACTGAAAATCTCCGTTTGCCAAAAATCTAAGATAACCAAAATTTTCTTTTCCACCTACATAAATAGTGCCTTCTGCGCTAATAGCAAGCGTATAAGGGGTAAGTCCAATGGATTTTAGTTGCCATTGTGTACCATCATAAGTCATAATTCCGTTTGTATTGGCAAAATACAAAATACCTTTTGAAGATTGCACGACAGAGTTACATTCCAAATCTGTGCTTATTTCATTAGAAACAGTATAATTATTGATAAGTAAACTTCCTTTTTGGGCATTTATAGGTTGCAAAAGCAATAAAAAAGAAAGGAAAAAAAATGGAACTGCAAGTTGGAAAAAAGGAAAAAAAGGTTTTTGAAATTGTTTGTGATAATATTTCATAAAATTTGTATGTGCAAAGGTTCTATATTTAGTAGATATTTTGCAAAGATAATCAAAAAAAATGAAACAAATTCAACAAAATTCCGTTAGTGCCAAGTTGTTGAATAATACACAATGCAAATCATTTAAATATACAAAATTTGTGCATAATTTGAGAATGCTATTTGGTTAATGTTTTATTACATTTTCAGCAAATGATATTTTTTCTGATTAAAAATAGTATTTTTGCACTTTGCTACCGTACACAGTTTAAAACTACCCTGGTTTGTGTCCCCACAAACCAGAATGAGGTAGTACAAGCACCCATTTCTTATGATAAGAAATACATTTTTTGTCGTAATTGTTGGTTTGTGAGGACACAAACCAAGGAAATTTTGCTAATAATAAATTGTGTACGGTAGCAAATTTTTGCACCCAAATAACCATTAAAAATACAAACTATCAACATCAATTATCAATATAAAATAATGATAAACATAACATTTACCGTTCCTACTACCAAAAATCTTTCAATTCTTTCCCTAATAAGTGCCTTATTAATGTCAGGAGGCTGGTATTTTGGCTTTTTGAGCGTAGGAATGTTTGCAGGATTTTCTTTGATATTACTCATAGAGAAATATATTATAATAGAAACAGGAAAGAAAAAAGGCAAAATATTCTTTGGATATGTCTTATTGGCACTTTTTATGTGGAATGTTATCACTACTTGGTGGGTTTGGAATGCCTCTGAGGTAGGTGCAATAGCAATGCTGATAGCAAACACACTACTAATGAGTATTCCATTTGTGCTTTACAGACGTACAAAAGCAGTTTTAGGTCAAGATAAAGGACTTTTAGCTTTTATTTTTTATTGGATTGCTTTTGAATATTTGCACTTAAATTGGGATTTGAGTTGGGCGTGGCTCACGCTTGGCAACGGCTTTTCTTATGCGCATACGTGGGTGCAATGGTACGAATATACGGGCATTTTGGGCGGTTCTGTGTGGGTTTTGCTAGGAAATATTATCTTTTTCAAATTGCTTACAACTAATAATCAGCATAATAAAAAAGTTTTTGGAATGTATGCAACTGTCCTAATTGCCTTACCAATAGGGTTTTCGTATATTTTGTATTATAATTTTGATATTGATAAAAAAAGTAATCAAAACACTGCTGAAATAGTTGTTGTGCAGCCAAACATTGATTCTTACACAGAAAAATTTTCTGATGGTGCAAATTTTATTCCTGTTCAAAAACAACTACAAATCTCTAAAAATCTTGCACAAACGCAAATAAGCCCACAAACACAATTAACTGTTTTCCCAGAAACGGCTATTGAGGTGCAAAGTCGTGAGCAAGATTTGCGTACCAACAACAACTTAGATAGTTTAAGATTTATTCATAAAAATTACCCACAAACGGCGGTGCTTTCTGGTGCAATCACCCACGAATTTTATAGAACAAAAGCCACTCCAACTGCCACAGCACACGCTGGTGCATTTTATGATTCTTTCAATACGGCACTTTTTTTTAAGGATAAAGTGGATAGTGTAGCCATTTATCACAAATCAAAACTTGTTCCTGGCGTTGAAAGTATGCCTTATCCTGCCGTATTCAGCATTTTATCTAAAGTAATGATAAATATTGGAGGCGTTTCTACAGGACTTGCAAGGCAAAAAGAAAGAGAAGTTTTTTATCAAAATAAACTCAAAATTGCACCAATTATCTGTTATGAGTC
>JAYVHJ010000185.1:0-4773 GCA_043771315.1 Raineyaceae bacterium | reverse complement strand
GAATTCCTTAATAAAATACTCAACCCAGAAAAATTGTAATTTTAATGCGGTTGCCCTCTGTAAGTGATAGTGTAGTTGGTGAGATTTTATAGTTTTGCGAAGAAGTTACATAATTACTATTTAAGGTAATAGCTTCTAAATCAGCAAAATTCAAAAAATTATTACTACAATTTAAACGCTTTAAACTGATTGGTAAATTAGGTAAACTTGTTAATTTATTATTCAAACACCATAAATCCTTCAAGCCAGAAGGCAAAAGCAGGCAAATTGGTAAGTAGATTACCACCACACTCTAATAATTGCAAGTTAGCTGGTAGATTGGGTAGATATGTAAGTTGATTATTAAAGCACTCTAAAGTTTGTAAGCTCGCAGGTAAAGCAGGTAATATTTTAAGCGGATTATCACCACAACGCAGATATTGCAAACCAACTGGTAATGCAGGCAGATTAGTTAATTGATTAATGACACAATCTAAACGCTTTAAGCCAGTTGGCAAATCAGGCAAAATTATTAGTTTATTTCCATAACAGTTCATATCCTTGAGACTAATTGGCAATGCAGGTAAGCTTATTAATCCATTCACATAGTAGCTTAAATTTTCTAATTTTATGGGTAGAACTGGTAAAGCCGTTAATTTATTATTGCCACAATTCAATCTTTTTAAGTTTATAAAATACTCCAAACCACTCAAATCAGCAATATAAAGGCTATTTACATCTAAACTAGTAGCAGAAGTAATATCTTTACAAGTAGTTTCCATTTGTGTGCCTACAAAACACGCTGGATAAAGTTTTTGCAGTTTAGTCCTAAAATTAGCATCAGGAATATTGACTAAAATAGCCTTTGCAGGCGTGAAAATAGCTATTGCAGCAATTAAAGAGAGAAATAAAACATTTTTTTTCATTGAATTAAACACATTATAAATGGATTAGATTTTGGAAAGCAATTTTATAGATAAGGTACTACCTTATCTATAAAATATATCAATACATCAAATTATGCTCCTACTTTATCTTTCTTTTGTTCTTGTGTGTTGTTGATATTTTCTTCTATGTACTGAATAATAATGCTTGCAATATCTTGTTTGGTGGCTTTTTCTATACCCTCAAGTCCAGGAGAGGAATTTACTTCTATCACAAGTGGTCCACGTGTGGAAGGTAACATATCTACGCCTGCAATGCCCAAACCCAATGACTTTGCTGCTTGTATAGCTACTTCTTGCTCCTCTGGCGTGAGTTCTATTGCTGTACCAACACCTCCCCTATGCAGATTTGAACGAAATTCTCCTGTTTTTCCTTGTCTTTTCATTGCACCAACAACCTTGCCACCTACCACAAAGGCACGTATATCAGAGCCATTAGCCTCTTTTACAAACTCTTGCACTAAAATATTAGCATTAAGATTATAAAAAGCCTCCAAAACAGACTTTGCAGCAGTTTCATTATCTGCAAGAACAACGCCCAAACCTTGCGTACCCTCCAACAACTTGATAATCAACGGAGTACCACCAACTTGTTTGATAAGATAATCTATATCACTAGGATAATTAGCAAAAGCGGTTTTGGGTATGCCTACGCCTGCTTTTGAAAGAATTTGCAAGCTACGCAACTTATCACGTGAGCGAATAAGAGCCAAAGAACTAACAGGCGTAAACACTTTTTGCATCTCAAACTGCCTTATAATAGCACTTCCATAAAACGTCACAGATGCGCCAATACGTGGAATAATGGCATCTATCCCTTCCAAAGAATGGTCACCAATAAAAACGCTAGGATTATCTCGTTCCATCACCACATAACATTTGCAATGATTTATAACACTGACCTCGTGTCCTCTTTGTTTTGCAGCCTCAACTAAGCGTTTAGTAGAATGAAGGCTTGCTTTGCGTGAAAGAATGGCAATTTTCATAAAAATAGGTTAAGATTAGCTTAAAAGTGAGCTTTGATTTTTGGTCAGAATTTGATTAGATTATTCTTTTTTGATAATTATGGCAAAAATGCTTTTAATTCTTTCAAAAAACAAGAACTATTTTCACTATTAACAAAAATTTCATCTAAATCACTTATAATCAAATTATTAGCATTGCTATTTATATCATTTAGAAACAATCTAATTTGTCCTTCCTGCATCATTTCGCCAATATGCAAAAGTTCTGCGTGGTTGGGTACATCAACATCAAGCGGAATTTTGAGCAATCTTTTATCTATTTTTTCAAAAACGGGAGCTACTTTTGACTCAAAAAGCATATTCCAAAGTGGGATAGACGCACTATAAAGCACTTTCCTACAATCATCAATAATTGCCCATTCGTCTATTTTTTGGTTGATTTCCTCAAAAAAATCTAGCGTTTGCGCTAAACGTATGCGTGAGCCAGCCTTAGATTTGCCACGAGTTTTGAGATAGGTATGTTGCGCTTTGCCATTGCCACGCACCATATAACGAGTGATTACTTTGTGCAAAACCAGTTCATTTTCTTCAAAATAGCCTATGGCAGCGTGTCCAGCCTGAATAAGAATTACTAAGGTAGGTGCAAAAACTAAAAAATCTTCTAGATTTTTCTCTAAATTTTCCCCAGAAAAATCATCATCAAAATTATTAAAATCTGGTAGATTTGGCAAGCAAATAGGCAAACGAAAATCTAGGATTTTCTGGTTTTTTGCTGTTTCTATGAGGATATTGTGGGCAGAAAGCGTGATTTTTTCAGAAATGTTTTCAGAAGTATCTTTATCATTATTGATTGCTTTTTTTACTAAAAAATCAACTAATAATAATGATTTTTGGAAGGAAATAGGGATTATTTTCATTGATTTTTTGATAGATTTTCAAACAAATTTATCAAAAATAATTAAAATATCAATAAAAAAACTTCCCAAAAGCTGGAAAGTTTTGGGAAGTTTTTTAAAAATGTACTGTTGCTTAGCTCCAGCTAAGTGACGACTATAATTAGGCATCTTGCCTAAACGAATTAAAATACTACTTTTGTAAAGGCTGGAAGCCTTTTTATAGTAGTCACTTGCCAAGAGGCAAGCGACAGTTCTATATTTTTATTTTGGCAGTCAAAAAACAATGATTTCTAAATAAATTCTTCATATTTATCAGTCATCAAAAATGCAGGTTTGTTGGTTTTGATATTGGCTTTCAAATCACTAAGCATAGAATATAGTCCAAAATAGGTTCTATTGATATAAAGTGTATGTTGTGAGCCTCTAGCGGCTTTTGCTTCTTTGAGTTCTTTCATCTTAGAAACACTTTCTCCAAACTCATAAATTTCTTGAAAATAGCCTTCATTACTAAAATCAAAGGTTTCGTGGTGGAAAGGTCGTCCAAGAAGCTCAATAATTTGCCTGAAAACTCCTGTAAAAAATTTCTTTTGTGCAGGTGTATCTTCCTCTACAATAAATTCCAATTTTCTAAACATCATTTCTAAATTCTCTTCTGATTTTAGCAAATTAGGATTCATTAGCATAAAATAATTGTTATAAAAGTCTTTTGGAATAACTTTTATACAACCAAAATCAATAACACCAACTGTACCATTTTCTCGTAACAAAAAATTTCCTGGGTGCGGGTCTGCGTGTACGGTTTGGAGCGTATGTATCTGAAAATCATAGAAATTCCATAAAGCCTGTCCAATCTGGTTGCGTATTTCTTGTGTAGGATTTGTCTTCAAAAATTCGTTAAGGTGTTTTCCATCTAGCCAATCCATTGTAAGAATACGCTTTGAAGAGTATTCTGCATAATATTTTGCAAAAAATAAATGTGGAATATGCGCACACAACCCAGAGATTTCTATGGAACGCCTAAGTTCTAGTTCGTAGTCGGTTTCCTCTATCAATTTACTTTCAACTTCCGACATATAAAGCGCAATATCTTTTTCATTCAGATTCAAAATAGCACTAGCAAAAGGCTTTACCATTCTCAAATCAGACTTTACGCTATCCGCAACACTAGGGTATTGTACTTTTACAGCAAATTTTTTGCCCTCTTTCGTAGCCAAATGCACTTGCCCAATAGATGCTGCATTTACGGCATCACGAGTAAAAGTATCAAACATTTCCGTAGGGTTTTTCTTAAAAAACTGTTGAAAAGTCTTCACTACAAGCGGATAGGAGAGCGGAGGCGCAGAATATTGCGCCATTGTAAACTTTTCTGAATAGGCTTTTGGCAAAACATTTTTGTCCATACTCATCATTTGTGCTACTTTTAGTGCGCTACCTTTGAGTTGGCTAAGTCCTTCGTAAATGTCTTCTGCATTGTCTGCGTGCAGTTGTTCTTTGGTAAGGTCAGAATTAAAGGCTTTTTTTGCGTAATGTTTGAGGTAATTTCCGCCTACTTTTACGCCTGTTTTTAAGAATTGTGTAGCACGAGCAACTTTTGATGTAGGAATGCTATTTTGGGTGCTTTTATCTTTGTTATTGTCTGTGATATTATCCGTATTTTTGTCCATTTTTATAGCGTTGTTGAGAGCTACAAGAATAACATTTTTTCTGTAGAAATGTTCGTTTTTGCGTGAATTTTAAGAAAATATAAGTAATTAGGAATTTTTAATTAGGAATTATAAATGAATACAAAATATTAATAATCAATTGATTATGTTTAATTTCTTGTGAGTCAGGTGTTTTCACCTGACTTCACCAAAAAATGGTGTACTGTATTTCTGGTAATTGATAATTCGTAATTGAACATCAGTCCATTTTGAAACTTTTTCTTCTATGTTTAAGGTTTTCAGCAATAGTAAAGCCAATTTTTGCCATAAAATAGAAGTTTTTGCC
>JAYVHJ010000184.1:0-14864 GCA_043771315.1 Raineyaceae bacterium | reverse complement strand
ATTGTGAGTTAAATACAACCTATGTACTGTTACTTGATAAAAGCCAAGCAACAGTAATTTTTGAACATCACAAAAAACATTAGTATCAATATTAATTTTAGTTATTTCAAAAAGATACCTAATAACAATGAAAGAGTAACTAAAAATCCAACAACTTGCATTATCGTACCTATGTATATGTCTTTTTTTAAGGCACTGTTTTTTTCTGTAAGATTAGCAATTTGAGTTTTCAAAAACTCAAACTCAATTTCATTCTTTTTATTTTGCTCATTCAAACTATCTTTAATGATTGTTTGAAGTTGTCCCAATGACTGAATTAGGGGATTTAAGGAAGTTGTAAGTCCCACTAAAGATAGATTGACCGTATTTATTGCCCCAAAAATGTCTGAAAGTGTTTTTTGAAGTTTGTCAAAACCTTTTTCTAAATCTATTTTTTCAAGTCGGTTGATTTCTTCACCAAAACTATTTATTTTCGTTTGAAAGTCTGTAGTTGTTGCGCCAATTTTATTCAGTTCAATATCTAAATCTTTTTTGGTTTGCTCAATAAATTGCTTTTGCAAATCTTTGAAAAGTGCATCAAAGTCAGTACCTATAAGCCTTGAAATTTGCGCTTTTAGTGTATGTATCTTATCCTGAAAGTCTGTTGAATTATCTTCAAACCGTTTTAATTCTACTGACAAATCTTCACTCGTTTTGTCCATAAAACCCTTTTGTAGGTCTGCAAATAGTTTGGTCAAATCAGTATTTACCAAACGAGAAATTTCCGTTTCTAATTTAGCATTTTTGTCTGCTAATTCGTTTAACTTACTTGTAAACAAAGAATTACTACCATCTAAATACATTTTAGCGGCTTCCGCTAATGTTTGCTGATATTGTTTAAACAGTTCAGTTATTTCTTTGAAATTCTTATCAAAAGCTAAGAGAATACTTTCTGGTTTTGTTTTCAGACTATTTATATCTTGATATAATTGGTCTAAACCTTTAAGTTTTTCACCTAATAATGTCACATTGGCTTGTGATTCTTCTACTATTTTGTCGTAATTAGGCATAATATTTTTTGGTTAATTCTTGATTTTCTATAATGAGTTTTTCAATACCTTTGATTTGGAAAAGGAATAAGATTTTCTTTCTTATTTCTTTGATGTCTTCAAAAGATGAATTATCTGATTTTATATTTTTCTCCAATTTCTCAAAATAACCTTCAAAAATAGGATTTATAATTTCATAGTCGTTTTGGTGATAATTCTCATCTTCATAAAGAAGTACAAAACCTTTTTCTGGTTCTTCATTTGCTTCTGAGATGTAGGAGGCATTATTTACAGCATACATAGAAAATGCTTTTAGCAAACGCAAAAGCCATTCCTTCTTTAAGTCAGTATCACTTAAAGACCGCAAAATTTTCTTACAAGAACCCATCATATGCTTGTAATTATTCTGCTCCGTTCCTTCTAATTGAAAAACTCCTTTTTCGTCATCTTTACCTAAATATTTATTTAGGATACTTGCTTTGTCTTGTGTTGCGTCTTTATAGTCATCTAAAAGTGAAAATGGTTTTCCATTTATTTTGAAGCCTATTCTTGCATATTTTGCGTTGAAATAGAAGTAAATTTGTTCTTTTATGTATAGATTTTGTTTAAACGAATCATTTTTCAAAACTTCATCAGTGATACTATGATTCAAATAATGCTCTATTTCATCTGTTGCGCTTGTTCTTTTGGTTGCAATTTCTTTGTAAGAAAATTCAGCTAAAAAATAAAGACATTCAAGTATTTTATCAGTCAAAATTTCTTTCTTATCTACTCTTTCTCTTAGTTCCTTAATTTTTTCAATTACTGTTTGTTCAGATAAATATCTCTTTAGGTATTTCTCTATTATATCAACATAAATTTTAATGTTTTGATATTTTTTGAAAGTACAGATAAACAAATTACCATTTCTGAAATCTATTTCATAATCTTCCAAAAAGCCCATACTGTGCATACGGTAAACTAATCTACCTGTGTCATTTACGGTTTCTCTATTTCTACTATAAACAAATAAAAGTCTATTTTTTGTAATTGGGTCTATCAAATTCAAATCCTTTATACTATTCTCTTCCAATTTGAAAAGGAAATCTTGAAAATCATTGGAATAAGTGTGAGCATCTTTAACAAGTTCTCCAAATGTCTTCTTCCCAAAACCTGGATTACCTATTGAGTTTATATTTAAAAGAGAACAAATTTTTTCATTTGCTTCAGAATATATTTTTTCTGCTGTAATAGTAAATTTGAATTGGTCTGTTTCACATTTTTCAAATTCATTTACTAATGTATCCTGCTCTGCAATATAAATGAATTCTCCGTGGCTAATTTGAAATTCTTTTACTTTAAATAAATTCTGTAACTGACTTTTTTCAGTGTCAACTCCTTTGAATGAATTACTGTAGAAAAAATTGTGAATATCTCTATCAGTGTGTTTCTCAACTATAAATTTATACTTGTTCTCTTTATCTTTTTCAAGGAGCATTGTCTTTAATTCTGCAATACTTTGAGGTTGTAAAATATTGTATTTTTTACCCTCTTTTGTTAATAAACTAAAATCCAAAAGTTCAATTACTTTTTGTAATTGTTCTATATCTCTAAATGAGATGTTTTCGGGCTTCCCAGTTGTATTCTCTTTATTATCCCATCTTTTTTCAAATGCATTTCTTAATGCCTTTCTCGTAAATTTATTTTTCAGTAAAGCATTTTCACTATGTTCTTTGAAAAAACTATAAATGTCAAATTTAACATATTTTATTTTTGAAACTAAAATATTTGCTTCAGATATTTTTTTATCTCTCCCTGACCTGCCTGCTTCTTGTACCAAACTTTCAAGTGAACCTGAATAAACATAATGATAAGTAGCACGAATATCTGCTTTATCAATTCCCATTCCAAATGCTTTCGTACAAACAATATGTTGCGTTTTGTTGGTTGTAAAATTTTTAAAATGTCTTTGTACTTCTGTACTTAACTCTTCACTAGCATAGAAAAATCCTTTTGAAGATGAGTTTAGTTTTTCGTGTACAAATCTTACTCCATTTGGATTGGCAAATTCTCCTTTAATATTAAGTTTTTCTCCTTTGACAGGGCAAAACACGATAGAATAAAATTCATTTTGTGAAATATCTTCTAATAAATTTTTGTGTTTATTATCTTCTAAATATTTTTCATCAATTTTTAGCTTCTTAAATTCTGTTTCAATTTTTGAAACTGCATCTTCATTTTTTTCATTGATTACGTATTTTTTTGTGTTTTCATCTTTTATTCCATAAGCTAAATTTTCAAATTCCGCATAATGATGCATTAGGGATTGTTTTAAAATCTCTTCCTCATTTATTTTTGATAAATTTTTACCTATTTTCCCAAAATCTTTTTTTAATTCATCAATTCTATCTTTTCCTGTTACATCAATAACTCTAAAAAATAATTCTGGTCTAATAGTATTTTCTATCATTATGATTGCATTTGCTACATCTTCATGTTTAATGTCTAGTTCTCTTTCAATATCAGCTAAAACATCAAAGGAAGCCGTTGCTGTTAATCCCATAAGAGATACTGGTTTCCCACTTTTAGTTGCCGTAAACCTTTGGGCGTTTTTTCCTAACATTAAATAAGTAGAACGGAAGTCGTGTCCCCATTCAGAAACGCAATGTACCTCATCAATTACACAATATGAAAAACTTAAACCAAATTTAGCAACATCAATATTTTTAATGATATTTCTAAAATCTTCCATTACAAATCTTTCAGGTGAAATAAATAAAAACATTGTTTCACCAAACCTAAAATCAACTAACTTTTTAAACTTGTCTTCACGTTTATCATTAGAATTGATAAAGTCGCAGCAATCTATCCAATTTTCTTTTAGCACCCTTACTTGGTCTTCCATTAACGACTTTATAGGGTCAACTACCAAGCATAAACCTGGTTGCAAGAATGTAGGTAATTGAAATGTTAAGGACTTACCGCCACCTGTTGGCAAAAGTCCAATAACTGGTTTTTGTTGTAATGCTCTTGAAATAATTGGCAGTTGTCCTTCTCTAAAACCTTTTTTTCTGAAAATATTTTGAATGAAAAAATTGATATTATTTTCTACGTCCTTACTTACTGGAATGTAAGAACCATCATCTTGTTTCTTTACTAATTCTTTGTAATTCAATAAATTAGCACAATATACTTTTCTACCATTTTTGGTGTCAAAATAATGAGATGACCTAATTTTAATGGTATTTTCACAAATAAAATCAGTTTCTTTATAAATGTCCGAACGCCTTAAAATTGAATGGTCAATGACTATATCAAATTGAGTTAATTTAAAATATGTTTCATCTGCTATTACGGCATCTAAATGTATTTTTTTGAATTTATCAGTTACCCAATTTTTATTCTCAAAAATTGTCAAAGAAATCTTTGGTAGAATTAGTTTGTCTTCATCTTCTAAAAGTTCGTTGATGTTTTCAAAAAATTCTTGTAAAGATTTTATGGCAATAGCTCCGCAAGGCAAATCTCTTTCAATAATGGCAATTTTTATTTCTTCTTTTTTAAATTCATCTGGATTTTTCAACAGAAACTCAATGATAGTTTTTTGAACTCTTGCAACTGCTAAGGGAATAAAAAGCAAATAATATTCTTCAAGATAATCTTTAACATTACGCTTATAATTTACTTTAAAAGCATCAAAATGCTCACTATTAAGCTGTTCTTCAACCTTCAAATTTATTCCAACTTCACCACAAGATTGTCGTAAAGTTTCAAATTTATTCTCTTTTGCTTCCTTATCACGGTATTCATCATAAAATTTTACTGTTCGTAATTGATGATGAGGTCCGTCAAATTCAAAAATAACTCCTTTTCTTTCTTTATCTGTCATTTTTTCTTTTTCCGTTAAAACACCATTATTTTTGGCATTATGGTAAGGAAATTCATAAGAAAAATCCAAAGTCCTACCACCTTGCAAATTTTTGCTAATAGTAGAAAAATCTCGTTGGGATTGTAATATTTGCTTTGCAAATGGAAATTCTTTTAAAGTTTCATCTAAAAATTTCCATTCAGACAAACTACCAGGAAATCCTCCATACTGATTTTTATTGATTTCTAATTTGGGTTCTAGAATATGCAATAATTCAAATATGGTTTCAAAATTAATTTTTTTCTCTGCGTTTGTGTTGGGGAATTTTAATTCAAATTCACTTTCATTTGGCTTCGTGAGTCCTATTTCTGAAAATGATTCTTCTATAATTACAGGCATTCTTGTTGGCAAACCTCTCGTAATTATATTATTTATTGTTGCTAAAACTGGGTTTAGGTTATGAAAATCTAGTTTATGCTCATACGAACGTGAAAATTCTACTTCAAATGAACTAACATATTGAAGTAATCCACTGATTTGCTCATCAGTTTTATTTTTGTCTGGTTTGGCTTTATAGTCAGTAATGATTTTTGCAATACTGTCTGCTATATATCCTGCTTTAAATTGCATTTAGTGTTAGTTCAGTTTGATTTTGTGGCATTCAAAGCATTAACTATATATTGGTATGCTTTCATCACAAACATAATAAAACTATTTTGATTTTACAAAAATATTTCAATTTAATTCGTATTGATACCAAAACAACTTTATTTCTTCTTTTTTGCGGTGATAACTACCTGATATTTAAGTGTTTCTGCATCAATTTCTTGAAAATTTCTAACACCACGAAATATTTAAAAATAAAAAAAGGTGTTTGAGTACCTAAACGGTTAGAGAAGTATTATACAAAGAAAATAACCTTTTACGCAATAAAAATAAAAACAAGATTGCAATTAGAGTGTGGATAGTTATCAACAATGGAGTACCCATAATCACAACTTCAGACAAAAAGCCATTATTTAATAACGTGTTCATTCCAATAAGGATATAAACTAAAATAAATGCAATTGGTAGTGTCAAAAAACCCAAAATATATAACCACGACCTTTTATTTGTTAAGATAGAAAAGGCTTTAATAATTGGTGGTAGACCCAATACTAAAACAATTACGGAGCATATCAAAATCATTTGGTTTGAACTGAAATATTCTTTAAGCAGATATTTTGTTACAACCATCTCATCACCAGCACCTTTCATAACTTCACTAATTCTTCCAAATGGAATATTAGCAAAAATTAAAGAGAAGCCAAATGCTTTCATATTTGAACTAGAGTGGGACATCCAAAACATTCCCAACCACATTAAGGAAAAGGAAAAAATAGGTCCAGCAACAGTTGCAAGCCAAAAAAATTGATGATTTTTACTACACTCTTTACATAAAGCCCAAACATTAAAATCTCGTACCCCCCAACATCCACAAATCAACCTGCCAACTAAAATATGAACAGTTTCGTGCAATTCTAACATTACAGTTGTGAGTAACATAAAGGCAATAATGTAAGAAAAAGATAGTTTTATTTGCATAATAATTAAGAGTTACTTAGTAATATGAACTATGAACGCATTTCAGTCAAGGTATATACAACTACATAATTACAACGGAATACAAATTGATTTATTTCGTATTGATGCCATAACAACTTTATTTCTTCTTTTTTGCGGTGATAACTACCTGATATTTAAGTGTTTCTGTATCAATTTCAATGTTTTCAAAGTTAGCTTTTTCTAGCTCATTTGTGATGGTTTTTACATCAAGTTTCATATTTTCTGGCGGACCAAAATCAATGCCCATATCTCCTTTTTTAAACTCAATAATCAGGATTTTTCCTTCTTTTTGAAGCCCGTTGCGTATTTTTTTGAGGTAAACCAAACGGCTACTTATGTGGTGATATACATTCACAAGCATTGCTACATCAGCCTCATTATCTGCAAGGCGTGGGTCTTCTGGCGAGATAAGGCGTGTTTCTATCTTTTTTTGCTGATTTTCAGGTAACGCTTTCTTTTTGTTTTTGATAAAATCAATAAAACGTTTATCAATATCAAGAGCAACCACTTTTTTAGCTTTTTCAGCCAGCGCAAAAGTAAAAAAACCTGTTCCTGCGCCAATATCTATGATAGTTGCGCCTTCTATGGGCGAGATTTTCTGAAAAATCTTCTCACGTTGTTTCCAATCTTCCCGTTCTGTGCTTTCAAATTCTGTAACTAATTTATCAAAATTTTGTACATAAACGTGATTATTGGAAGGTATATGGGCATCTTGGATATTTATGGTATCATTGTGAGTAGTGTTGTCATTTTTCCTACTTTTTTCACAAGAAAAAAGAAAGAAAAAAAGCAGCACAAAAGAAATATTTTTAAGCATAAAGTTGTTAAAGAAGTTAGAACCACCCCCAGCCCCTCCTTAGAAAGGCGGGGAGTAATTTATCCCCCTCATTGTTAAGGAGGGGTTAGGGGTGGTTTTTATTAGATAGCGTAAATTACGTGTTTTTTACGAATAAAAGATAGCAAATTGCAACAAATATTTTGCTTTTATCAAAAAAAGCGTAATTTTGCAATAAAATTTAATAGCGTGGACAAGATAAGATTAGATATATTGGGGCTTTCAGCAAGCCAGACTTCTAGTGGCTCATTTGCCCTAATTTTGGGTGAAAGAGGCGGAAACCGCAGACTTCCTATTGTGATAGGAATGTTTGAGGCGCAAGCCATTGCCATTGAAATTGAGCAGATTACGCCAAACCGTCCAATGACACACGACTTATTTCGCTCTTTGGCAGAAAATTTCAAAATAAATATCACAGAAATTGTTATTTCTGAATTGCGTGAGGGCGTTTTTTTTGCGCATCTTGCCTGCGAAAATGACCGTAGTGTTGCTAGTATTGATGCACGTCCTTCTGATGCTATTGCTATTGCCTTACGTTTTGGCGTGCCTATTTTTACTACTGAAAATGTGTTGTCGGAAGCAGGCATTATTTTGACAGATAATGATGACGAGAATGCAGAAATAATTAAAGAAGATGTGCCTTCTTCTGCTCGTGGCAATACTTCTATAAGAAGTGCCAGCAAAGATGAGCTAGAAGATATGCTAAAAAAAGCATTGGAAAATGAAGATTATGAGGGCGCAGCACGCATAAGAGATGAAATGAGCAAAAGAATGTAAATTTAAGGTACGAAGTTTGAAATACGAGGTACGTTAATTTTTGCGTTAAAATGTAGGGGCTGGGCTTGCCCCAGCCCAACTTGCGTAAGCAAAACAACTAAAAACTGTATTAAAAAACCTGAAAGGGTTTAACAATCATAACCCCACGTGGAACGTGGGGAACGACAACAAAATTTTATGAAAATTTCACATATTATTGGCATTGTGGCTATTGCAGTAGCTATTGGCGTGGTTATTTCGTCTATGGGAAACACAAGTAAATACGTTTCTTTTGGTGAAGCTATCAAAATAGCAACAGAAAACACAGATACAGACGTTCACGTAGTTGGACATCTCAAAAAAGATAAAAAAGGAAATATTTTAGAAATGAATTATAATCCTGTGGTTGATGCTAATTTGTTCACTTTCACACTTATAGACGAAAAAGGAATAGCCAAACCTGTTGTTTATTTTGATGCAAAACCACAAGATTTTGAGCGTTCAGAAAAAGTGGTTGTAGTTGGGAATATGAAAAATGAACAATTTATTGCTAAAAAAATATTAATGAAATGCCCTTCTAAATACCAAGACGGCAAATTTAGAGAAGCAGAAAAAGCCGTTGCAATTGTAATTACGAATTACGAATTACGAGATTTAGAAGTGTTTTATTTTTATCTAATCAAATAACAAGTATGTTAGATTATAGCATTATTATTATTATGTATTTGCTTACGCAACTTACACCAACCAACAAAAATCTTACGCTTACGCTTACAGTTGCTACTAATGCAAAGAGCGAAAAAATTATCATTGATTATGATGCTAAGGCTAAAAAATGGTCTGGAAAACCAGAAGGCAAAAATGATGCGCCAGCACTTATAATTTCTGTGGATAAGAAAAATCAAGCATTTATGTTTGCTGACCAAAAAATAAGTATCAATGATTTGGTGGTTGATGATGCAAAAATTAACTGGAAAAAAGTAACATCTGTCAATATGCCTGCACGTGATAATACGCCTAATCAAAGCCCCATCAACATCAAACGTAATAAAAAGTCTATTGTCCTTTCACAACAACAAGGTGATTTGACTATATTAAAAAATATTGCTATTAGCTGGTAGCATTAAGTACGAAGTTTGAGGTACAAAGTACGAGTCATAAAATACGTTTTTTATGACTCGTAAAACAACTCACAACTCACAATTCACAACTCACAACTGCATTCATTTTGAACATTTACGACCAACTTTTAGAGAAAAAAGCCACTTTGGCAGTCATTGGACTGGGCTATGTAGGGCTTCCTATTGCGCTTGAATTTGCAAAAAAAATTAAAGTCATTGGTTTTGACATCAATAAAAAGCGTGTTGAAATGATGCAAAACGCCATTGACCCAAGCAACGAACTACAAAAAGCTGATTTTGACAACACAGACATTGTTTTTACGGAGAATCTTGAAGTTCTTTCAAAGGCTAATTTTTTCATAGTAGCCGTTCCTACTCCAATAGACGAGCATAATATACCAGACCTAAAACCGCTACTTTCTGCCTCCGCAACCGTTGGAAAAGTGCTTAAACGTGGTGATATAGTGGTTTTTGAGTCCACTGTTTATCCTGGTTGTACGGAAGAAGACTGTGTACCTATCTTAGAAAAAGAAAGTAATTTAAAGTTTAATATTGATTTTAAGGTTGGTTATTCTCCTGAAAGAATCAATCCTGGCGACAAAGAACATACGCTTTCTAGCATTGTGAAGGTGGTGGCTAGCTCTGATGCAGAAAGTTTAGCTATTGTGGCACAAACATACGAGCTTGTGGTGCGTGCAGGTGTACATAAAGCATCTTCTATAAAAGTGGCAGAAGCTGCTAAAATCATTGAAAACACACAAAGAGATGTCAATATTGCGCTTATGAATGAGCTTTCTATGATTTTTGATAAAATGAATATCAATACTTATGAAGTTTTGGAGGCGGCAGGAACTAAATGGAATTTCTTGAAATTCGTGCCAGGACTTGTGGGAGGGCATTGTATTGGCGTTGATCCTTACTATTTGACTTACAAAGCGCAAGAACTTGGCTACAAACCAGAGGTTATTTTGAGTGGGCGTGCTATCAATGATGGAATGGGCGCACATATTGCTAAAAAAACCGTTCAGTTGCTTATAAAACAAGGGAAAAACCCTTCTCAAGCTCGTGTGTTGGTGATGGGCGTTACTTTCAAAGAAAATGTAAGCGACATCCGTAACTCAAAAGTAGCTGATGTTGTAAACGAACTAAAATCTTTTAGTTTGTCTGTTGATGTAGTTGATACTCACGCAGATAGTGCAGAAGTAAAACACGAGTATGGCTTTGATTTGCAAAGTACTCCAACTGGCAAATATGATGCTATTATTTTGGCAGTAAACCACAAAAATTACCTAGATTTGGAGGAACAATATTTTGTAGATATGCTCAATGAAAACGCTGTTTTTGTGGATATTAAAGGGATTTTCAGCAAAAAAATTAAAAATATTTTATATTGGAGTTTGTAAAAAAAATAAAAAGCCATTCAAAATTACTTTGGAAAGGCTTTTTTGTTTGTAACTAGTGTGGCTTATTACAAATACAAAACAAAATACATTTTATTTTGACACTATATAACAAAAAAGCTGCAATACACGAATGTGGACACGCATTATTGGCAAAGCTATTTGACGAATGTTTTGAAATAAAGAATATTACATTAGATACATCTCTATACTCAAAACAAGCGAATACTGATGATTGGCAAGGTGCTATTCTTTTGGGTAGAAGACCATTTTTTTTACAAAATCAATCAATAGAAAATTTAGACAAACTAATAATAACTATGTGGGGTGGACTTGCAGCGCAAAACATATACATAAAAGGACAAGAAGATATAAAACGAAACTTATTAACTTACCTAAATTCACCAAATCTTCTAGATAGCGAAGGTTTTGATGGAGATTGGAATTTGACAGAACAATGTATAAGTGGTTTAATTCAAATTAGAGGCATTTCTTATGATGAGTATAGAGTAAGTTTTTTAGGATTTGCTTTTGATTATTTGATGCTTGATAAAGTTTGGGAAACAACTAACTCGCTTGCAGAATTAGTTTTAAGTAAAGCAAATGTCACAATAACTCAATCTGAAATTGAACAACACTTTATAGATACAGGTTTCTTAAAATTCTTATGTAAAAATAAAACGAAAATTCTATCTAAAAGATATAAAGTTACCCTAAATGAGAAAATAAACTCATTTTTTAAATGCTTATTAAACTAACGACAAGGAATAGCAAAAATATCAGTCTAGTATTATTGCGACTGATAAAAAATAACATTCAGATAAATATGATAATTGATAAAGTAAATGAACTGTTCAAACTTGGATTTGGACTTGATTATAATAGTTATTTGACTAAATATAAAAAAGAACTTATTGTATTTAAAATAGATAGAATTAACAAAAAATACCTTTTAAAAGAGGGAAATAACTTTGAAGAAATTCTTGAAAATGCAAATATTCGTTTTGTAGATAGTGAAGCTGGCTATTCAGTAGATACAAAAACTAATTTTTCAACAACTTATGAGGCGGACATACTTTTATTATCAGAAACAATTTTAAATTCTAGTTTGATTGAGCTAGAAACTATTATAATTCACGAACTAACACATTTAATAATCTTAAATTCTCAACAAATAACCCCACCACTATTATCAAAAGCAGCTATTAAGTTTGGGAATCAAATTTATAATTTGACTGATAAGGATAATGAATGGCTCACAGAACATACACAAGAATTTTGCCAATACTTAGCAGAAGGTTGTATAAGATACAATAACGAAACTAGGAATTTTGCAAATGCTTTGCTTGCAATAAAGAGTGCTATGCGTTTTGACCTTGTCCCTTAATTATCAGCAGTTACTATTAACACCAAATAGCTACTTTTAGATATTTAAAACCCCAACTCTCACAGAAATAAAAAGCCATTCAAAAACATTTTTGAATGGCTTTTTTGTTTATATAAATTAAAATATTTTTGGATAATAAGAATACTTTCATTACGTTTGTAGTGAAAGTCTGCTATTAAGTATTTATATTTCCTTAGTTTTTGAAAAAAGTTTTATTCCTTTCTTATGATGGTTTGACAGACCCGCTTGGGCAGTCCCAAATATTGCCCTACTTGCTTGGATTGGCACAATTAGGACATCAAATTACTATTATTTCTTTTGAGAAACCTCAAAATTATGCATTGCGCAAAAACATTATTGAAACACTTGTTTTAGATAAAATTGATTGGCAACCCATTTTTTACACCAAAAATCCGCCAATTTTTTCTACGCTTTTTGATGTTTGGCAAATGCGCAAAAAAGCGGTTCAACTCCACAAAATCAAGCATTTTGACATTATTCATTGCAGAAGTTACATTAGTGCGCTTGTGGGGGAGTATCTTAAAGATAAGTTTAAGACTACAATTCCTATCAAATTTATTTTTGATATGCGTGGTTTTTGGGCTGATGAACGTGTTGATGGCGGTTTGTGGAACTTGAAAAATCCTGTTTTTAACCAAATTTATAAGTTTTTTAAGAGAAAGGAAACTGATTTTTTGTTAAAAGCTGATGCCACCATTACGCTTACTGAAAACGCTAAAACGGAAATTTTGTCGTGGAAGAATTTAGAAAATACGCCTATAAAAGTCATTCCTTGTTGTGTAGATACAGTTTTATTTGATTTTGAAGGGCAAAAAAATACTCAAAATAAACCTTTTGTTTTGTCTTATTTGGGGTCGTTGGGGACTTGGTATTTGGTTGATGAGATGTTGCATTTTTTTTCTTGTCTTCTAAAAACAAAACCTGATGCTATTTTTTCGTTTATCACACCTGATAATCCTAATATTGTTCTTGAAAAAACACAAAAATATAATATTCCAGCAGAAAAAATCATTATACAGAAAGCTGAACGCAAAGAAGTGCCAAATTTGATAAAAGAAAGTAATATTTCTATCTTTTTCATCAAAACAAGTTATTCTAAAAAAGGTTCTTCCGCCACCAAATTAGGCGAAATTTTAGCTTGTGGCGTACCTACAATCATCAATGGAAATATGGGCGACAATGATTATTTATTTGAAAAGTACAATTTTGGCGCGCTTGTCAAAGAATTTTCAGAAAATGCTTATATGGAAGTGATAAAAAACCTTGATAATATACTTTTTGTTCCACGTGAAACATTAAGAAATGTGGCTTTGGATTATTTCAGCTTGGAAAAAGGCATACAAAAGTATAATGAAATTTATGAGAATTTATAAAAACCCCAATGAAAAAAATATTATTTGTATGTCCTTATCCGCTAGCGTGTGCGCCCTCGCAACGCTTTCGTTTTGAGCAATATTTGGATATTTTAATAAAAAATAATTTTTCTTACACGTTTTCTCCCTTTCTTGACGAAAAAACTTGGCAAATTTTATACAAAAATGGCTTTAAATTTCAGAAAATAATAGGTATTTTAGGCGGATTTTGGAGAAGATTTTTATTGTTATTTTCTGTCATAAAGTATGATTATGTTTTTATTCATAGAGAAGCATCTCCTATTGGATTGCCATTTTTTGAATGGATAACAGCAAAAATTCTCAGAAAAAAAATTATCTTTGATTTTGATGATGCTATTTGGTTATCTAATACATCAGAAAATAATAAAATAGTAGCAAAACTCAAATTTCATTCAAAAACACACTTGATTTGCCAATGGGCGTATAAAACCAGTGTAGGAAATCCATATTTATTAGAGTATGCATCAAAATTCAAAATGAATGATAAAAACATACTAAATCCTACTACAATTGATACAGAAAACTTACATCTGTTTGCAGAAAAAAATATACCAAAAGAAAAAATTATTATAGGCTGGACAGGCACACACTCCACTATCAAATATTTAGATGCTATTTTGCCAATTATTTTGGAATTAGAACAGAGATATACCTTTGAATTTAGGGTTATTTCTAATCAAAAACCCACTTTTGAGATAAATGGAAAAGATTTTACACCAAAATCTTTTATTTTCAAAGAATGGAATAAAACGACTGAAATAGAAGATTTATCAGCTTTTGATATAGGACTTATGCCACTTATTGATGATATTTGGGCAAATGGCAAATGTGGTTTTAAGGCATTGCAATATATGGCAGTTGGCGCAGTGGCGTTGGTGTCACCTGTGGGCGTGAATACACACATTATTACGCATAATGAAAATGGTTTTATTTGTGATAGTCAGCAACACTGGAAAGAGGCTTTAATTTTCATCTTAGAAAATCCAGAAAAAGTAGAAAATATTAGGCAAAATGCACGCAAAACCATTGTAAAACACTATTCCGTTCTTTCAAATCAGGCTAATTTTTTAGGACTTTTTGCAGATTAAAAGACTCTTTTTTATGAATAAATTTCTCCTCAAAATAAGTGTTTTTTCTCTGATAATTCTTGCTTTTATTATCTATTTTGGCAGTTTTATGGCATCAAATCCTGATGATTATTTGGCTATTTTGATAGATAAACACAAGATAGCAGAAAAAATAAATACGCCTAAAATTATCTTAGTGGGAGGCTCAAATCTTGCTTTTGGTATAGACACAAAGGTTTTAGGTGAGTATTTGGGTATTCCTGTTGCAAATATGGGACTTCGTGCAGAACTTGGCGTTGATTTTATGCTTAGAGTATGTTTAGAAACTATTTCTTTTTAAAAGTGATTTAAAATCATACTTATAAAAGCTAATTTTATCATCACAACGGCATTTTCTGTTTTTTTC
>JAYVHJ010000183.1:0-3853 GCA_043771315.1 Raineyaceae bacterium | reverse complement strand
GTATTTGCAGGAATATTAGCACTTGCGTTAGCGTTTGGTGAGTACGCAACCGCTAAAACTTTTGGTTTTTCTTTCTCTATTGGTAGTTCTGCAGGAATAATAACAGTTGGTTTGCGGTGTTTCACAACAAAATTATCAAGTTCTGTTTTGGTCAGAGAGGTAGAAAAAGCATTAAGCAAAGCGTTCATATAAAGCTCTCCTTTGACTCTATAACCGCCATTTGTGAGGTGAATACGGTCAGATTTGGCAAGTCCGTGAGATTGCCATTTTAGCATAGAACAACGCCCACCACTTATCTGAAAATAATCATAAAAAGCACAATTATTTTCAAAAGCTATGCGCCTCGTAAGTGCAGCATATTGTTCGCCAGCCGTAATATTTCGTGTTCCGAGATACGTATCTTGTGGGTTTGTGAGCAAAATAGCCGTATTTGGCGAATTTTCACGAATGTTATTGATGATTTTCTTGAGGTTTTCTTCTGCTTGATTTTCGTTGAGTGTGTTTCCTGCATAAAAATCATTTACGCCCAAATCAATCACCACCAAATCAGGCAACATATCTTTAATGTGTTCTCCTAGAAGGTTTTGACGCAAAATGTTATTAAGTCCTGCACCATTTACGCCGACACTATTATACAAAATACCAGAATTTTCGTTACTTTCAATCATAATTCCGTGAACTTCAAAGAATTTCTGATTAGAATTGCTTTTTTTAATTAAAAATTGCAAATTAGTAGCTGCCTGCGGAAGCGTAATTTCTATGTAAGGTTTTTTGTTATTTTGATTATCAGAATTGCTTGCACTCACAAAAATAGGTTCTTTGTCTGTGGCATATTTGACCAATAAATCAAAACTTGCTGGGCTTTGCTGACAATAAATTTTTATGGTTTTATAATTCTCTTTTATCTCACTTCCTGCTACAAAATTCACCTTAAAACTTGCTGTAGAATCCTCTGTACGCCCTGAAATGCCCGTAATTCCTATGGATAAACTGTTTGGATTATTGGTGTTTTTTGTGCCTTTCCAACGTCCTTTATGTGATGTATTGTAGTCGTAGCTTGCGTGTGCGCCTGCCAACGAGTAGGTAGCCACACTTCCACGCCCACCATAACCAAAAATCTCTTGCATTCCGTTGCGTATAGTGCCACATTGCATATCAAAATGTACGTGAGAGTCGCCAATATGCAAAACTTTCACTTTTTGCTTATCAGCAACTTTTAATTTATCAAAAAAAGGCTTAATTGCACCAAAAGAAGACCATTCTAGGTGGTTTTGGTCATAATTCACGAAGGAAAAACGCTTGTCATAACGAATTTTTTTCTGCAACGCTGTAAGTTCCAAACTATCTTCTAAAACATACTTAAAAAGTGTATTTGGAATAGCTTTAAGCGGAATATTAGCAAGAAAAAGTATAAAAACAACAGTAATTTTGAGGATATTTTTGTTAATTATTTTAGGCATTTTTGAATGTCTTAGATAATGAATGATTTTTTTGACGCAGTTTAAAGCAAATAATATGCAAAGTTAGTATTATTTCTTTAAAGTCCAACTGCTTTTTTGTGCATTTTTACAGACTTTCATAGATTTTGTAGATTTTTATTGTAGTTTTGCATTGATAAAATAAAAGATATAATTTTGTTTTTGAGAAAATTCTAAGAAAACTTCACAAAATCAATTTTTAGAATATTACATAAACGGTTTTCAAAACTGTTTGATTTTGTCAAAAAAACTTCAAAAAAGACATACTTTTTTCACTTTTATGCAACTTTCAGACCTAAAAAAAATAAATATTCCTAAGCCCTTACGTAATTTTTATGTAATTTTTGTACTATTTTTCTTATTTTGGATGCTTTTTCTTGATGCAAATGATATTATCACTCAATTTAAAGCCTACAAAAAAGTAAAAAAATTAGAACGTGAAAAAACTTATTATACAGAAGAAGTAGAGGTCGTAAAAAAGGAAAGACGTGAATTGCTGACAAACGAAGCACTTTTGGAGAGATATGCTCGTGAAAAATTTTTGATGCACAAGCCAAAAGAAGATGTTTTTATTGTGGTAGAAGACAAAAAATAGCTTAAAAAACCTCAAATTGCGTGTGTATTTTTAAGAAGCAAAAAATATATTTACAATGTAAGTTTATTTGCATTTTACGCTTTGATAAACCTTACATTTAGCTTACCTTTGTATCATCAGAAAGAGAAAAAAC
Source organism: Raineyaceae bacterium (assembly GCA_043771315.1). Classification (GTDB taxonomy): domain Bacteria; phylum Bacteroidota; class Bacteroidia; order Cytophagales; family Thermonemataceae; genus JANYGM01. The sequence goes on along the minus strand of JAYVHJ010000183.1, from coordinate 1,647 downwards.
AGAAAAATAATTCAGTTTTTTAAAGTCTTAGAAATAAGTAACTTCACTCTCGTATGATTCAACATTTGGCTAAAAGTAGCTTTTTCATATAGTAAATTTTAGTGTTTAAGTAAAAGGTGACATAGGTGTTAATAAAGTTTGAGATTTAAGCTCAACAAAAAATCCCCTCCGCATTGCAGAGGGGACTTTTTCTTTTAAAATGGTTTTCTCTTTAACACTAAGCGCATACAGAAGTACACACAAAGTAGGCACTAAGAAATACAAAAGAATAAAAAAAGTCGTTTGTGAATATACAAACGACTTTTTACTTAAATTACTTCTTATTTTTCTTTTTGTCTTTATCTTTATCCTTCAAGATTGTATGTCCTAATTTATCTCTTTTTGTGGTCAGGTATTTCTCATTATGCTTATTTGGCGAAATTTCTATGGCAATACTATCAATTATCTCAAGTCCGTAGCCAATAAGTCCAGCACGTTTGCGAGGATTATTAGAGATAAGTTTTATTTTACTAATACCCAAATCACGCAAAATTTGCGCTCCAACGCCATAATCACGCTCGTCCATACCAAAACCCAACGCCAAATTAGCCTGTACGGTATCCATTCCCTGTTCTTGCAATTTATATGCCTTCAACTTATTGATAAGCCCAATTCCACGTCCTTCTTGGTTCATATACAAAATCACGCCTTTGCCTGCTTTTTGCACCATTTCCATTGCATTATGTAGTTGTTCTCCACAATCACAACGGCACGAACCAAAAATATCACCCGTAACGCAAGACGAATGAACACGCACCAAAACCGCTTCGTCTTTCTCCCAAGTACCTTTTACGAGTGCCAAATGGATTTCATCTGTATCAATTTGTCGGTAGGCAATGAGGTCAAAATCACCCCATTTGGTAGGCATTTCCACGCCAATTTCGCTCCTAACCAAACTTTCATTTTTAAGTCTGTACGCTATTAAATCTTCAATAGAAACAAGTTTCAGGTTAAATTTATCAGCTATTTTTCTCAAATCTGGCAGACGTGCCATACTTCCGTCTTCATTCATTACTTCAATAAGTGCGCCCACAGGCTTAAAACCCGCTAAACGAGCAAAATCAACAGTTGCTTCTGTGTGTCCTGTGCGCCTTAAAACCCCTCCGTGCTTTGCTTTGAGAGGATTTATGTGTCCTGGTCTGCCAAAATCTTGCGCTCTTGTGTTGTCTTGTGCGAGTGCGTGAATAGTACGAGAACGGTCGTGTGTGGATACACCTGTGGTGTTTCCGTGACCTAATAAGTCCACTGTAACTGTAAAAGCGGTTTTATTTGGGTCTGTATTTTTGCCAACCATCATATCTAGTTGAAGTTCCTGACAGCGTTCCTCTGTAAGTGCCACACAAAGATAGCCACGAGCCTCACGCAACATAAAATTGACCATTTCTGGCGTAATAGCTTCAGCAGCACAGATAAAATCACCTTCATTTTCACGGTTTTCGTCATCAACGACAATAATAATTTCGCCTCTGCGCACCGCCTCAATAGCCTCTGGAATGGTATCTAACCTGATTTTCTTTGTCATTTATTTGGTCAATATTACTAATAAAGATGTTTTTGTGCAATTTAGCATTTATCCACTAAAAAAGCAAAAAAGCTCATTGTTGTTTG
>JAYVHJ010000182.1:0-4267 GCA_043771315.1 Raineyaceae bacterium | reverse complement strand
CGGCACAATGACGAACCAAACCCCTATCCCTAAATCCCTTTCCCCTGCTGGGAAAGGGACTTTAATACAACTATCCGACTTTCGCAGGAGGTCTATTATTCAGGCTTTAATGCAAAAATGATTAGTAATAAGAACTATTTTCGCCAAATTAATGATACAGATATAAATAGAAATATAAAAGAAGTTCAAAAGTTCAAAAATTTTGATGAAGTAAAAAAAAGAATAGCAAATGATTATTTGACACATATTGAATATTTAGCAGATAACAAAAATCCAGATGTTATTGTATGTATTTTGCCTGATAATTTGTATAATAAGATACTGAAAGTTGAAAAAAATGAGAGTGCAGATATTGAAGAAGCACCACAACAAAATGAAACAATAACAGAAATAGAAGACATTGCATTAAATTTTAGGAACTTTTTAAAGGCAAAAGCTATGAGATTTAGAATTCCTCTGCAATTGATAAAAGAAAGTTCATTATCAGTTGAACAAATTGGGGAAAAGAGTAGTAAACAAGATTTGGCAACAAGAGCTTGGAATTTTTGTACGGCAATTTATTACAAGGCAGGTGGTATTCCTTGGAAAGCACAAGTAAAAGGTAATGATAATTTGACTTGTTTTGTGGGAATTAGTTTTTATCGTAGCCTTGATAAAAAAACATTGCAGACAAGTCTTGCCCAAGTATTTGATGAGCAAGGCAAAGGTGTGATTTTACGAGGAAGCCCTGTTGAAATAGATAAAAAAGATAGACAGCCACACTTAACAGAACAACAAGCATATGAACTTTTAAAAAATGCCATCAGAGGTTATAAAGATGCAGAAGGAACATATCCTAGAAGGGTGGTTGTTCACAAGAGTTCAAAATACACAGAAGAGGAAAAAGAGGGTTTTAGCAAAGCAATAGAGGAAGAAGAAATATCAACTTTTGATTTTATTACTATTTTTGAAAGTGATATTAGACTTTTTAGAATTGGCAACTACCCACCTTTACGAGGTACTTGTTTAGAGCTAACAGAAACTCAATATCTACTTTATTCCAAAAGTTCAGTTGATTATTACCAAACTTATGCAGGAATGTATATTCCACAACCTATAGAAATACGGATAGCAGAATTAAATTCTTCACCCTTAAAAATTTGTGAAGAGGTATTAGCACTTACCAAAATGAACTGGAATAAAACTCAATTTGATGGAAAAATGCCTATTACAATTGATTGCGCAAGAAGTGTAGGTAAAATTATGAAGTATGTAAAAGAAGATGAAACTCCAAGTAAAAAGTATGGATTTTATATGTAATTTTTTGTGTTCCTTTCCAATTAAAAGTGGTAGCAAAGAAGAGAAAATTATTGAAATAGAAATTGGTTTTTTGCTCAATGAAAACGGAAAACTTATTTTAGGTGTAAAAGCACCAAAATTATTTAAAGATGCTATCAAAAATCTCTTGGATTTTTGGAAATAATTATAACCCTTTTAACCTCACTCACAATGCCTAAAAACCTTGAAAACCTAGTAGAAAGTAGCCCTATGGAGGTTACTGTGTTTTTGTCTGGTGCAGAACTCAAACACCAAAACGAGCTAAAACTCACAGAAGGACAAAATATTTTCCGTTTTGTGCGCTTGCCTGCTTCTATCAACGCCAATAGTATCAGTTTTAATTTGGGAGAAGATGTCAAAATTATTTCTGTTTCTGGTGAAACAAATTATAATGGAAAAGTAGAAATAAGCCCAGAAAGGCAACTTTTGGAAGATTTAATGAGTGATTTTGAAGAAGAAATTACCAAAATTAATAACGAAATTGAAGCTCTCCAAAGTGAAAAAATCCTGCTTAACAAAAACATAGACAGAATTGGAAGCAATAACTCTGCAAATAATGTTTCTGTGGCAGATTTGCAGGCTTTTGCCACGCATTACCGCAACCAAATCAGAGAAGTAAACGACAATATTGCCACACAAAACAAAAAAATCAAAGAACAAAACAAAAAAGTTGAAAATACACTCAAAAATGTAGAAAAACTACGTCAAAAAGATGCTATGCCAACTTTTGAAATACTTTTGATTGTTGATGCAAAAGAAACAAAAAGCATTTTGACCAAGTGGAGCTACGTCATCAATGATGCTGGCTGGTCTCCTGCCTATGATTTGAGAGGAAAAGGGATTGATAAACCCATTCATTTTACCTACAAAGGCAATGTTTATAATAATGCAGGCGTTGATTGGAACAACATCAAGCTCAAACTTTCTACCTCTGACATTATGCAAAATGCCACGCCACCTTACATTACGAGTTGGAAGATAAATTTTGAAGAAGCAGCGCATTTTCAGAATAATATGTATCAACAACAACATAACGTCAGCAGAATGAGCAAAATGGCAGGCAGTTTTGTGGGAAATGTAAATGAAGAAACGGACTTGTATGCGCAAAATATGGGTGAAAATTCGTCTGATGTGGTTGTTTCTGAACTTAGTACAGAGTTTGAAATCAAGGAGTTATATAATATTCCTTCTGATAATATGGCGTATGCCGTTGAGATAAATGAGTACGAACTAAAAGCGGATTATAGTTATCTTTCTACGCCAAAAATGGATAAAGATGCGTTTTTGATGGCTAAAATTTTAGGTTGGGAAAGCCTAAACTTGATTGAAGGAGAAGCAACTATCTATTATAATGACACTTATGTCGGCAAAACTTACATCAACTTGCGTAGGGCTGATGATTTGTTGGAAGTTTCTTTGGGAAGAGACAAAAAAGTCATTGTCAATAGGGTCAAAAAGCAAGATTTTAGTAGCAAAAACTTCCTTAGCAATGCCATTACAGAAACTTTTATCTATGAATTGAGCGTGAGAAACACCAACACAATGCCTATTGAGTTAGAACTCAAAGACCAAGTGCCCGTTTCTGGCAATAGTGAGATTACAGTAGAAATTTTGGAGGTGTCTGCTGCTGCCATCAACAAAGAAAATGGCTTATTGTTCTGGAAAATGAACCTAAATGCAGGAGAAGCCAAAACTTTTAAGCTAAGTTATGCTATCAAATATCCCAAAAACAGAAAAGTAAGCATACAACGTGTGAAAATTCAAAAACAATACAGAAAAATGTAAGGGAAATAGGTTATTCGTATCTAATTTGGCACTTTTTACTGTTTTATATATTGAGATTGGATACTTAATCCAAATTATCAACCATCATAAATTTACATAAAATGGATATAAAAGAAAGGTGGCATACTGAAGAAGGAAATTATTTTAAAAATTTCTTTCTTGAAAATATTAACCTAGAATTTGAAGGATATTTGAATATTCAAAATGAGTGGAAAAAACACCCTGATTTTTTCTCATTAAAAACTACTACCAATAAGTACAGAGTAGATTTTGGTGAATGTATAGATTTAAGAGGAATAAATTTGCAAAATCTTCATTTTGAAAATGCTTCTTTTTATTCGTATGATTTAACAGAGGCAAATTTAACTGATTGTTCTTTCAATAAAGTAGATTTCCAATCTATTTTATTGAATCAAACTCAAATAAAAGATATTGTTATAGAAAATTCAAGTACCAGTTGGTTTATTATTGCTGATAGTGATGTGCGAAATCTCACTTTAAAAAATGAAAATATGAATACACAATGTTGGATGCAGTTTTGTGTGTTTAATACTTCATTAAAATTTTCCAAAATATTTGAAATGGAAGTAGTGGGATCTTACTGGGGAGATGTTTCTTTTTTTGAAACTGAAATAAAAAATAGTAAATTAAATTTTTGGTCACATTATGCTGCAGAGAAATATTTTTCAGGATATTCAAGTACAACAAAAAAACTTGTTTTTGATACTACAAAAATAATCAATACTAATATAAAGCTACCAAGTAGCTGGGAGGTCTTACTTTTTGAAAATTGTATTATTGATGATGTTATTTTTGAGCAAGATTTTAATGGTCATCAAGCCTTACCACTATTTTCACCATTAGCAAAAAACTTATCTTTTCTAAATACTAATTTTAAAAATGTACATTTTAAAAATGCTAACTTATCAAATTGTACTTTTGAAAATTGCAGTTTTGAAGATGTTGTTTTTGAAAATTGTGTATTAAACTTGCCACTTTTTTCTAGTTTATTACGAACAGGAAAATGCAAATTTATTAATATCAATCCTCCAAACCCTATTTTGTAGTCGTTAGTTCTAAAGCACTTAATCCTAATTATAGACCCTAATTCCTATGGATAGTTTAATTCAACAACATCTAACAGAGCGTTGGCATACAACACAAG
>JAYVHJ010000181.1:0-2550 GCA_043771315.1 Raineyaceae bacterium | reverse complement strand
TAACTCTTATTGAAATGATTCAAGAGCAAACTGGTCTCAAACCTGAAATGTGGGATAAACGCACTGTGAGTTTTGGTAAATATAAATACAAGTATAGATACAAAGATGAAGACGAAGAGGTTAGAACACATTTTATGATTGCTTTTTCGCCCAGAGCGTCCGCACTTGTACTATTTATTGCAACTGACTTTGAAAAACGTGAAGAATTACTTGGAAAATTAGGAAAATATAAAACAGAGAAGGAAAGCAAAGATTATCTTCACATAAAAAATTTTGAAGATATAGACCTTGAAGTCCTTAAAGAAATCATAACAAATCATAGTAAATTATATCCAGCAAACTAAAACAAGTAGTACAATGTCCGCCTTTGTGTAGAAGTCGTTTGTAAAAGTATCAAAAAGATAAAAGCTAACACTAAATTTACCAAACCAAAGTAAAATAAGGCTTCATTGCGAGATTTGAGAGTTTCTAGAAAGATTTTCATTGGGATAATTTGTTTTTTTAACACTAAGTTCATTAAGAAATACACACTAAGTAGGCACTAAGAAATACAAATACTAATTTTTTAAAAGCCTTCTAAACGCTACCAAATGGCTAAACATCACCACAGGCACAATAAAAGTTGGCAAAAGACTAATAGGAAAATGTAAAATACCTATATTGGGTTGTTCTAAACCAAATTTTTGGAAAGGTGAAGGCGCAGACAAAATAGCCGTTATGACAATATTCATCAGCAAACCAAAGGAAATAAAATTCCAAATTAAAAGTAGTTTTTTGTTAGGAATATTCTCTTTAAAGCCAAAATAAGCCACAAATAAGGCACTTATTCCTGCCAAAATATCAAAATTTTGCCCGTCAAAAGTCATTATTTCTGGTATAAATCTCTCCACAAAAAGAAAATAAAGCACAATTTCCACAGGAATACGCACCACGCTTATATACGTGAGGTTTTTGAGGGGCAAACTATCCATAAAAACCCTTCCTTTTGTGGTCAAAAACAGACTAATCATCAACACCACCATAGGAAAAATCCCAAAAATAAAAATTTTAGGCGGAAGTGCATTTAGGTTAGAATTATAGACGTTATTAATAGTCAGAATGGTTTGCAAAACAATCCAAGCAATCAAAGCAATCAAAATAATATTGACTTTATTGCGAGTTTCTTGTAAACCAGCGTTTCTAATTGTCCAATAAAAAAGAAAGAGTGTTAGCAATGTGGTTGCTAAAAATATGATAATGATGTAAATAGAAAGATTTTGAAGCATTTTAGTAGTTTTTAATAATTTGTTTTTGGCATAAAGTTGGCTTTAATTCTAACTCTCCAAAAATTTAAAACTTTTGGAGAGTTGAGTAGCCTAATTTACACGCCAAACTGCTGCAAATGGTGGTCTAGATGCTTTACAAAAAGATTATTCCATTCTGTTTTGTTTAAAGCACCAAAACTAAAAGATTCTTTGCCATCAAAATAGCTCTCACCCAATGCTTGCGTTTTGCTCACATAATCTATAAGGCGTTTTTTCTCTACCTCAAAATTCATATCCTGCGTAATGACCATTGCAGGTGCAGTACGACCATTCTTTGGGTATGGTTTTTCACTAACAACGCTGTTTTTTACAAACGTTTTTAACAAAAATTTCACAAAAAAGTTAGGTTTTTGGTGTATGTTTTCGTACACCATTTCAAAAGAAACATTACAATGAGCAAGCATTTTACTTGCGTTCATTGTACCCCAAAGTGGTTGTGTGTCGCTTTTGAGTTGGTTAATACGCTCAATCATTTGAGTAGCATCAGCAGAATTAAAGATGTTTTTCATTGTAATTAGAAAGTTTAGTTTTAAAATTTTTGAGTATGTAAATTAGCAGAAATTACATCAAAAATTATTTTCCGTCTTCAAAATTATCAAAATACGTAAAATCTTTGGTAATCAGTCCGTTTTCAATGGTGAGAATAGAACAGATAGGTAAAGTGAATTTTGAGCCATCTGGCGCAGTTCCGCTTGACACAAATTCCACAATAATATGCTTCTCACCTGATGGATATGTAGCAATTACTTCATCTTTGAGGTCTGCAAACACTTTATTTAGTTCCGAGTATTTGTCAAGAATTTGTTTGCGTGTTTGTGGCACAATGCCCTGACCAAGTGAAGGGTCTTTGAATTGTGTGGTTTCTGCATACATTTCAGACATTTTTTGCCAGTTGTGCGCATTGAAATACTCAAAATACTGTTTTACGAGTTTTTCGTTGTTGCTTGGATTGTTTTGTGTTGTCATTTTGGCTTGATTTGGATTGTTACAAGAAGTAAAAATAAATATCAGCAAAGTAAGAGAAAATCCAATTAAATTTTTCATTTTTTTTGATTTTAAGTTGAGTTTTTAGAAAGTATATCTCACAAAAGGCACAGGGAAAAATCCTTGTTGGTATTGCATTACTAGCTGATTGGTACGGCGGTTGTAGCTTTGTTGGAAAATATTCTGATTATTACTAACATTTTGCAAATCAAGCGTAAATTCTAAGCTACTTTTCTTGTACTCTTTGCGGTAACCTAACTTA